>DBCF01000173.1 GCA_002292925.1 Roseiflexaceae bacterium UBA965
GGTGGCTCCATGGCGGTGAGCGACAATAGTTGCATCATATGGTTTTGCACCATGTCACGCAAGGCGCCGGCCTGTTCATAATAGCCGCCACGCCCTTCGACACCGATTGATTCGGCCACTGTGATTTGCACATTGTCGATATAGCGTCGATTCCACAATGGCTCAAAAATCCCATTGGCAAAGCGCAACACCAACAAGTTCTGCACGGTTTCTTTGCCGAGATAGTGGTCGATACGATAAATCTGGCGTTCGTCAAAGACGTCGTGCAGCACACTGTTTAGGTGGCGGGCACTTTCAAGGTCATGACCAAACGGTTTTTCGACGATAATGCGGGTCCAACTATTGCCCAGTGCCTGGGCCAACCCTGCCGCCCCCAGCTGTTTGATGATATCTTCGTATGATTCTGGGGGGGTGGCCAGATAAAACAGGCGATTACCTTGGGTGCCGTTTTGTTCGTCGATTTGCGCTAGGCGTTGCGCCAAAGCAGTGTAGCCTTCGGCATCTTCGAAGGTTGAGCGGATGTAATGCACCTGCCCCGCAAACGCCGGCCATAATTCATCTGACATGCCCGAGCGCGAGTGTTTGCTGCCTTCTTCAAAAAGAAGCGTCCGGAAGTAGTCGTCGCTCCAATCACGCCGAGCAAAGCCGAGGATGGTGGTGTTGGTATCGAGCAACCCTTCACGGCGCAAGTTGTAGAGCGCCGGTACAAGCTTGCGCCGCGTCAAATCACCGGTCGCTCCAAAGATAACAATCGTACACGGATCCGACATCCGGGCGGCCGTAGCACCGCGATCAATTCCACGCATTGTCATGACGTACTCCTATGGTGTTTGGACAGTAGTAGTCGGGAGTACGACATTGTCTACCCGCTGATTAAACGGCAAGGGTGGCTCAGGCAAAGGTGCCTTGTAGACCACTCCCCCATTGGCAAAATATAATTCCGGCCGCGCTTGACTTTCGTCGATTGCAAGTGCGGTCAAATTATCAAGTGTAATCGGACTATCGGGTGGG
Organism: Roseiflexaceae bacterium UBA965; assembly: GCA_002292925.1. Lineage (GTDB taxonomy): Bacteria > Chloroflexota > Chloroflexia > Chloroflexales > Roseiflexaceae > UBA965. The sequence continues at coordinate 1,012 of DBCF01000173.1, forward strand.
AGTATGATTTGTTGGATAAACCGCCCGGTGCGCTTTTCAATTTGGATAATCCGCGATGCATAACTATCCAATATAAAAAACGACCCAGATTCACCATCACCCGTGACAATCAGCCGAGCCACCGATTGAATCGATGGCGTAATGTTTTTTAGCGTAATGCTTTTTTCGAAACCCCGCTCGCCATCCGGTACCGCTTGAAACACGTGAATCGTCCCATCGGGCATCAACAAATACACCCGCCCATCAATCCCCATATCCACCGCAGTGTCAATACCCAAACCACCATCGTTTTGGATCCACGGGGTGGGGAAGTCGGCGATTTGCGTCGACAAAAAGCGCAAAATATTGGCAGGCGTTACACCCCACACATACAAATTGCCGCCATAGCTCTGCATCCGCACATGGCGCTCACCAATCTGCCATTCGAGACTACCCGCCAAAATACTATAATTCCAATCATTCCCATTCCGAAACAAATAGACTGCCGGACCATTGTTGCTACTCTGCGCTAAGGCCACGACCCCGTCGATACGCCATGCAATATCAAACACTTTATCGACGGTGACTTCGCCGATTTGGTCATTCGGACGGAGCATCGGTACTGGGCTCCCCCCATCACGCGGAGTTTGATAAACCACACCCGCTTTGGAATCTAAAAGATAAACGTAATTAAAGCTATCAACGTTGGCATACCCATCTGATGGTGGCGGAATCACAATCGTACTAAACACCCCATTTTTTATGGGATGTTGCGCGACCACAGTCAAATTATCGAGATACGAGCGCCGTTGCACCACACTTTGGGCTTTTTCGATTTTGGTGACCATTGCCAAAAACCGCTGTTGGTTTTCGGTGGTGGCAGTGATAATTCCACTTTGTTGCAGGTTATCGAGCAACGAGCGCGATACTTCGATGCGTTGGGTTGCTTCTGTTTCATTGGCAGAATCATAGATTGCTTGAATCGATTGTTCAGCATTCAAAATACTGTTTTCGCCCCGTTGTAAGCGATGTTCGGTAGCGACGTTTTTGCCATAAAAAAACAAAATCGACACGAGTGCAATCATCAGTGACAACATGGCCCATGGGAATGGCGGGCGTTGCTTGCGATACGACAAGCCTTCGCCTCGGGTTGCTGATTGCATACGGCGAGAATCACTGTTACGCTTGGGCAGCCAGCGCAACACAAACAATCCTTGAAACAACGTACTAAAAAAAGCCCCATAGCGAATTGGCTCGGTTACTTGCACTCTAAAGCCGGCATTGCGTCGTGCAAAATCAGTGTCAACTGGAGTCGAAGGAACTTCGACATCGACCGCATCAATCACGCGCAGAGGTTTTTCGGGGACGGGGATACCACGGCGCTTGCCATATTTGGCTACCGCTAACGCTTCTGCTTGTGATTCAATGGATTCACCCAAATCAAGTGGGACCGGATTGGGCATAGGGTCAACCACATAGGGCACATCTGGGGGCGGGCGGGTCATGCGTTGTTGCTCATCCCGGGTGATGCTCCGCCAGCGTTTGGCCGATGATTCAAACCGCGAATCGTCGTTCCCCAACAACAGCCCACGCAACCATTTAATCGTGCGGGCAAACCATAAACCAGTGGTGTCACCGGCTAACACCAATTGTTGGGTAATACTCGAAAACCCTCCCGACACCGCCCGCTCCTCGTCTGCCACATTGGCATCGAGCACCATGGCCAATCCATAGGCATCGCCGACGCCTTTGGTATGGCAGACGTCACGCAAGGCTTGGATCATTTTGGCGGGGTTTACTAGCCGCAAAATCTGCCCCACCGTATCACGGTCAAGCACTGATGCTAAATTACTCGTCACAATCATCAAAGTTTCGCCAGGAGTCCACATTGCACGGAAGAATTCCGGCTCGACACTCAGGGTGCTCCCCATCATGCTACTCACGTTGACGGGTGTCGGCGTATAGTGGATCGTGCGCCACAAGACACTTGATGGGATGGCACGCAACTGACCGTCACCAAGAATATACATCTGGGATGGATTGATTTGCGCAACATACACATCTTGGGTTTTGACTACCACGCACGTCATCCCAAACGCCACGCGCTTGGTTTGGTCTTGGGTCATGTTGTATTCGTATAGCGCCTGATTAGCCGCAATAATGGCACGGCGCAACGCAGACTGCACACTAAACGAGGCGCTTTCATAAAAAAACTTGCGTACCGTCCGTAACACGAGTTGCAACGGTTGGCGATGGCGAGCCAATTCTTGTTGGCTTTCCACAATAATAAAAAGTTCGCCTTTCCGTGCTTCCATCGATAATGGGTCTTCGGCCTCACAGATGAGGAGTGTATCGTTGGGAAGCGGGTTTTCGCCTTGACTTACACTAAATTGGACACTGCGAGTTCGCATGCGCACCATATCACACCATCATACCCATCCATACCGGCAACAATTATCTAAATTATACCATTCATACTGCCATGCGACGGGCAATTCGCAAACGGGGTAACCAATCCTCGTAGCAGACACCCCCAACACCATCTACATTCGTAAAACAACAACAAAAACTAATTACCACCTATATTTTGTCAAAAATTTACTGAAATTCGCGAATTTTCTCATCCAAAACAATATTAGATGGTTTATAATTAATTCCATCACAATCATGTGAATAAATCATCAAAACAAAAGGGGTTTTTTATGCGTTTAACGCTCGTTGTATTGCTAATGGCAATTACATTGTCGGCGTGTAGTACGGCAAGTACCACTCAAGACACCGTCACACCCACACCACGACCACCCGCACCTGCCCTCGAAAAGCAAACCTACACCGTGGCCAAAGGCGAAGTGGTCGACGAAATCAAAGTCAGCGGCACCGTGGCCGCCCTCAAACAACAAGAACTTTCGTTTGCTCAAAACGGTTTTGTCAAATCAGTCAGTATTGAACGCAACGACATTATCACCAAAGGGATTGTCTTGGCCGAGCTCGATTTGGGTGAATTGCCCAATCAACTGCGCCAAGCCGAAGTCAACCTGACTCAAGTCCAAATCCAATATGATTATGCAGCCAAACAACGTGATTTGGCTCGCCAGCGCGCCCAACTCGATTTGGACGAAGCCCAAGCAAATTTAGACCGCTTGACTAACCCACTGCCCTCTGATGTGGCCCGGGCCCGCAGTACCCTCGAAAACGCCAAAGCAAATTTGGCGAGTGTGATTGCCAGCACGGCCAATGCCATCGCTGATCAGCAAGCGACTCTCAATGCGGCGCAACGCTCATTGCCCCTCATCCAAGAAGCCTTTTCACAAGCGTTGTATGACTGGGATGGGGTCAAAGACAACCCCGACCACGCCATGTACGACCGCCGCCGCGCTGCCTATATCAATGCCCAAAACGACGTTGATGCGGGTACTGCAGCCATGAATACTGCCAACCAAAATCTCATTGCGGCCAAAGCCAATCGCCAACCATTGATTGACGCGGCCCAAGCCAATCTCGATCAAGCCCAGATTGCCTATGACGACCTCACCAAAAACACCGATCCCGTGGCGTTGGCATCGGCAAAGCGCGCCGTCACACGCGCCCAACTCTCAGTCCAAGAAGCCGCCCAAACCAGCAACCCCGAACTCGAAAAGCAACTTTCTGCCGCCAAGCTCCAACTCGAAAATCTGCAAGCGGCGATTTCGGCTGGACAATTGATTGCCCCATTTGATGGTATCGTCGCCGAAATCTCAACCGGTCCCGGCAAACAAGTCGATGCCTATCGTTCAGTGATTACCGTAATCAACGATGCCCAAAAAGAACTCCTCATCCAAAATGTATCGAGCGAAGATGCCAGCCGCATCGGCATTGGCATGGCCGTCGATATCTTTTTTGCGCGGGCTCCCGCAGTGGCCATTAAAGGCAGCATCGTAAAATTGCCCACGAAAGCCACATCGTCATCATCAACGGTCAATTCTGACCCCGCCTATCACGTCGATTACCAAGTACCCGCCGATTTGAAGGTTACCGTAGGCGATTTGGCGTCAGTAGTTATCACCCTCAAACGCCAAACTGATGCCTTGTGGTTGCCACCCCAAGCCGTGCGGACATTTGAAGGACGCCGGTTTGTGGTTATCAAAGACGGCACCCGCCAACGCCGCCAAGATGTCCGCATTGGTATTGTGAGTAGCGAACGGGTCGAAATTCTCGAAGGTCTCAAAGAAGGCGACGTCATCGTCGGCCAATAAACTCGTAGCGAGGAGCGCACATGTCCGCTCGTTCTCCTGAATCTCAAACCACCCCGACTGCACGCCCATGGCGTGCAGTCCCGTGGGCTTGGTTACTTGGTATTAGTGTGGTGGTGGGGCGCCGTTTATGGAGCAACCTCGCACTTATTTTGGCGATTGCCACCGGATTCACCGTTGCAGTCGCAATCGTGGTGTCTATCCCCGTTTATGCCGAAGCCGTGGGCTATCGTATTTTGCGCGAAGAGCTCACCAGCTCCGTCAATGGCGCCAAGCGACCACCGTTTGCCTTTATGTACCGCTACCTCGGTACCCAATCAGGCAACCTCGAGCCAGCCAAACTCGCCCCCGTCAATCAGTATTTTGCCGAGCAACTCCCCACGCGCCTCGGACTCGAAATCACTGGCCAAACACGCTATTTTGCCACCGACCGCATACCACTGCGCATCGAAGCGGGTGGGGGTGGTCAACCACTCAGCTGGGTCACGGTGTCGTATGCCGATCACCTTGCAGACCACATTGATATCATTGATGGGCAGATGCCCAAAGCAACTGCCGTTGATGAGCCAATGGAAGTCTTGTTATCGGCAAATTTTGCCTTTGGATTGGGGTTACAACCAGGCGATACCTATTATGTTTTTACCCAGCGTGAATTCCCCGAAAAAAGCATGATTCCTGTCAAAATCACTGGTATTTGGCAACCCAAAGATACAAGTGATGATTATTGGTTTTATTCACCTGACGTCCTCAACGAAACGCTCTTTACTGCCGAAGAATCGTTTGACCGCCAATTACTCGCATCGATGCCCAAACCAATCAATGTGGCGTTGTGGTATGTCGTTGCTGATGGCAGCGTGTTGCGCTCCAACGATGTACCGGTGTTTGGGGGGCGCATCGACCGCACCGTGGCCGAAGCAAACAAAATCCTCAAAGGGATGCGCCTCGACGTGTCACCCATTGATGCCTTGATTCGCCATATCACCCGGGTACGCCAACTCACCGGCACACTGACGATTTTTAGTATCCCCGTGCTTGGTTTGATTGCCTACTTTGTCGTGCTCGTGGCAGGGCTGGTCGTACAACGCCAAAGCAACGAAATCGCCGTCCTGCGTAGTCGGGGTGCCTCACGCCTACAAGTGTTGGGGATTTACCTGATTGAATGGCTGTTAATCGGCATATTGGCCATCAGTATCGGCGTGTTTGTGGGGCAACTCGCCGCCATCGCCATGACCTGGACACGCTCGTTCCTCGATTTCAAACCGATTACCGAGTTTTTGCCCATCGGCATGTCGCAAGATGCGTGGAGTCGCGCCATCCAAATCGTCGGGTTGATGCTAGTAGCAGCCTTAATTCCCGCCTTCTTCACGTCGAAGTACACGATCGTCTCATTCAAAAGCGAACGTGCCCGCTCGACGCTCAAACCGTTTTGGCAACGTGCTTACCTCGACATTTTGCTGATGATTCCCATTGGCTATGGTTGGTGGATGCTCAAACAACAAGGCTCACTCGGCGTCATCGGAGGTGACGGCACCAACGACCCCTTCAACAACCCCTTGCTGTTGATTGCGCCGAGTTTATTTATCTTTGCGGCGGCCCTCATCGCCGTCCGTTTATTCCCGATTATTATGCGCTTACTCGAATTCGTGACGCGCTATCTACCGGGCATTTCGGGGATTACGGCGTTGCGCTATTTGGCGCGTACCCCAAGTGCCTACTCGGGGCCAATTTTGTTGTTGATTGTGACCCTCAGTTTGGCAGGGTTTACCGCGTCGATGGCCAAATCACTCGACAGCAACTTACTCGAACGCAACCATTTCTTGGCTGGGGGCGATTTGTTGATGTTTGACATGGGGCAAGATACCGGTGGTGGCAGCCCAGCAGCTCCTGGAGCGTCACAGGTAGGCGTAACTCCATCTATCGAAGACAAACGACTCGCCGGCCCTAAGTATTTCTTTTTGCCGGTCTCTGACTATCAAAACATGCCTCAAGTCACTAGTGCGTCGCGTGTCGCGAGTAGCAAAGTCACGGTCGTCATTGGCGGCAAAACCAGTGATGCCCGTTACTTTGGGATTGACCGCCTCGAATTCCCGTCTGCCGTCTACTGGCGCCCCGACTATGCCAGCCAATCACTCGGCACCTTGATGAATCTGCTCGCCGAAGACCCGAGTGCGGTATTGGTTGATCGCAAATATGCTGGTGCCCAAAACCTGCGCATTGGCGATAGTTTTGTCATTCAAATGAATAACCTTGATATGACGGTCAATGTCCCCGTCATCGTCAAAGGCTACATTGACTTGTTCCCCACCGCCTACCCCTCTGAAGGTGCTCCAATTATCGGCAATCTCGAATATGCCTTTGACATGCAAGGCGGCCAATACCCCTACGATGTCTGGGTCCGCTTGATTCCCGATAGTACGATCAGTGATTCTGATCTCTATCGCAGTAGCATCGAACTCGGCATGAAAACCTTCATCCGCGAGTTTGCCCCAACCATCATCACCAAAGAGCGCCTGCGCCCCGAACGTCAAGGGTTCTTTGGCTTGTTGTCTGTCGGCTTTATTGCCGCCGCCTTTTTGTCGATGCTCGGGTTCTTGTTTTATTCCATCTTGGCGTTCCAACGCCGCTTCGTCGAACTCGGTATGTTACGCGCCATCGGGCTTTCGACGGGGCAACTCGGCACCCTGCTCGCTATCGAACAAACATTCATCATTGGGATTGCCGGCATCGCAGGGACATTTATTGGTGTGACTGCCAGTAACTTGTTTATCCCGTTCTTGCAACTCCCCCAAGAAGAAAAAGACTTCTTCCCACCGTTTGCCGTGCAAATTGCCAGTGAGCAAATCCTGATTATCTATGCCGTCTTTGGATTTGTGTTGGTGGCGACAGTGGCAATTACGGTGATTTTGCTCCGGCGCATGAAGCTCTTCCAAGCCGTGAAACTCGGAGAGGCCATATGACCACCAACGACGCAATTGTTACATGTGAAAATCTCGTCAAGCTCTATCGCATCGACGACCTCGAAGTCATGGCCCTGCAAGGCCTCGACCTTACCATCAAACGTGGCGAGGTAATGTCGCTGGTTGGCTCATCAGGGTCAGGCAAAACCACCCTACTCAACGTCATCGGCGGGCTTGACCGCCCTACCGCCGGCAAACTGGTCGTCGCAGGCAACGACTTGCTCAAACTCAGCGATGGCTCACTCGATGCCTACCGCCGCCAATACGTCGGCTTTATTTGGCAACAAAAAGCCCGTAACCTCATCCCCTACCTCGATGTCGAACAAAACATCGAACTGCCGATGATTATGAGCGGTATCCCTCCCAAGCAACGCAAAGAATGGATTGGCGAATTGATTGACGCCGTGCGCCTCAATCATCGCCGCGGTCACACACTCGCCCAACTTTCGGGTGGTGAACAACAACGGGTCGCCATTGCCATCGCCTTGGCCAATCGCCCAGCCTTATTGCTCGGCGACGAACCAACCGGTGAGCTCGACTCGCAAACGGCCGAAGTGGTCTTTAACATCTTTCATGAGCTCAACCGCCGCTTTGCCTTGACTGTCATCATCGTGTCACACGATCCCAATATTGCCCATTTCGTCAACCGTGTGGTTGCCATCCGTGACGGCAAAACCAGTAGCGAAACCTACAAACGCACCACCGCGGTGACCGAAGACAACACTGTCGTTACCCCAGCCGTCCTCGAAGAATTACACATGCTCGACTCGGCCGGCCGCCTGCAAATCCCCAAGGAATTACGCCAACGCTACGGCATCCGTGATCGCCTCATCATGGAAGAACAAGAGCAAGGCATTTTCATCAAGCCACCCGAAGGAGATGGTCAAGCAGAACTCGACGCCAACCGCGAACGACGTTTGACTGATGCTGACGCCCCACCCGAGCTTCGCCCCAGCCAATTTGACCGCCTAATGGCTGCATTCAAAAGGCGCACCAAATGACCAGCAATCAACCCATCGTCCGGATTGTCAATGCGACCCGGGCCTACACCGTCAACAACGATCAAGTCCTCGCCTTGCGGGGTGTCAACTTGGACATTACCCGGGGGTCGTTTACCGCCTTCATGGGGCGCTCAGGCTCGGGCAAAACCACCCTGCTCAACATGATTGGTGGCCTCGATAGCCCAACCACCGGCAGCATTGAGTTCCTTGGCAAAGACATGGCCACCATGTCGTCGGATGAATTGACTCTCATTCGCCGCAATCAAATCGGCTTTATCTTCCAGGCGTTTGCCTTGTTGCCGATTTTGTCAGCCTGGGAAAACGTCGAACTGCCCTTGCGCATCATCGGGGTGCGCTCAGGTGCCGAGCGTCGCAAACGCGCCCAAGAAGCCTTGACCCTCGTGGGTCTTGAGCAGTGGAGCGACCATCGCCCTTCAGAAATGAGCGGCGGTCAACAACAACGCGTCGCCATTGCCCGGGCGCTGGTTACTCGCCCACCTGTCCTCGTCGCCGACGAACCTACCGGTGAGCTTGATAGCACCACCGGCAAAAACTTGCTCACCCTGATGCGCAAAATCGTCAAAAGCGAAGGCGTCACCCTCATCATGGCCACCCACGACCAATCAGTTCACCAATACGCCGATGTCATTCACCACATGCGTGATGGCCAAATCTATGAATCGGTGGAAGGAACACTCGATACCCAAAACGCCTAATTATTCCTGCTCGCGCCCCCCCTGTACCATACACGGTATGATGCAGGGGGTTTTGCTACCCCCTATTTTCTCCGTTCATCACAACTTGTGACAAAAACCACAAAAGTGCTGGTATACTAGCGATGAATGTGCGCACCGCGCAAGGAGCTTCGCAAATGAATGAATCACTACCAACGCTAGCCCCATCTAATCGTACCGTTCAGGTATTGACCCTCGCAATCCTCGGGATGGTCCTTATCCTTCCCATCGCACCCATTGTCGCTAGTATCATCGCAGGCGTGGCGCTCCTCGCCATGATCTTGGCATGGGTATACACCGCACCGTTACGCTGGCCATCAGTGATTGTGATGGTGAGCTGTATTCCGTTACTCATTTGGCCCACACTGCTCATCAGTAGCATCGTTGTGGCGATGAGTGCTAGTCATTTATTCGTCGTGAGTGTAATGACCGATTCCCAAACACAACGGTTGGGGGGCAAACGCGAGATAGCGCGCGCGCGCTATCTGGTACTGCTCTATGCCACCATCGTGGCACTTGTTTTGGTGGCGGTAATGGGCGATATCGGCGCAATCAATTGTACCGCCCTGCCATTTTGTGGCGACAACGGTATCCTTGCCCAACTGCAAAACAGTCACCGGATTTTTAGTGTGGTGGCTGGGTTACTTGTGCTTATCGCAATCATCCAAACACTACGGACATTTACCGATGTAGTAGCCCCACGACGCATTAGTATGCTGGTCGGACTTACCCTCGTTGTGCAAATCGTCGTCGGACTTGTGTTGACGCAAGGGGTGGTACAAAATATCGTCCATACTAGCATTAGTTTGCTCAGCATTATCAGTGCCAGCCTGCTTGCCAGCGTGGCATATCGGAGTGCGTGGCCCATCAGTGCCGTTCCTGATGCGCCTGCCAAACCAGCCGAAGCAGATGATTTTGTGGGGCCCTATACATGGCGTGAAAAAATCAAAGATTATGTCAGCCTCACCAAACCAGGTGTGATTTCGTTGCTCATTTTGACCACTATCACCAGCATGTACATCACTCCTGCCGGGATGCCCAGCCTTGCGTTGGTACTCTGGACGGCGGTGGGGGGCTGGTTGATGGCGGCGGCTTCGCATGCCTTCAACTGTTACCTCGATCGCGACATCGATGTGTTGATGGGGCGCACTGGTCGCCGACCCATCCCCAGCGGGCGCATCCCAGGTTGGCACGCCATCGTGTTGGGTGTCGTGTTGATGCTCATTTCCGCCGTTATTTTGGTGGTCTATGCCAATTGGCTGGCAGCCGCCTTGGCCTTTGCAGGGCTCGTCTACTACGTGTTTATTTACACCATGTGGCTCAAACGATCGTCGTTCAACAACATCGTGATTGGTGGCGGTGCGGGCGCATTCCCGCCACTGGTCGGTTGGGCTGCCATGACCGGGAGTTTGACACTGCCGTCGCTCTTTTTGTTTGCGATTATTTTTTATTGGACCCCGCCCCATTTTTGGGCGCTGGCCATCATTCGCAGTAAAGATTATGCCCGCGCCGGAGTACCCATGTTGCCGGTGGTGGCTGGTGATGCCGAAACCCGCTGGCAAATCGTGCTCTATACCATTTTGATGTTTATTGTTACCATCATGCCCACCCCACTACAAATGTTGGGGATGGCGTATTTGGTGATGGCCATCGGCTTGGGGGCGATTTTTGCCTATTACGCCCTGCGCCTCAACCGCGAAGGAACTACCGCATCCGCATGGGGATTGTATCGCTATTCGTTGCTCTACCTCGCGTTGCTGTTTGGAGCGATGGTGATTGACCGCATTTATTTCGCCTAATGAACGCGACTCTATACAGAAAAACCACCACCGTCAAATTGATGGTGGTGGTTTTTGATTGGGCACCGTTATTTTTGGACAATAATCATGCGTGAACCACCAATGGGGAAATTAATCCCACACTTGATAAACCACAATTCAATCCGCAATATCCATTCAAACAACCGATTAACCAGTGGGTGAATATTAAACTCACCCATTCCATCAGGCGATGGCATTCGCTTACGTTGTAATAACCGCGACACATACATGGCCGGTAACAACAAACTATTAAACGACGTACTTCGCTTCACCGTAAATCCGGCATCATGCATTTTTTGTTCGAGCTCGCCCCGCTCATAGCGGCGCTGGTGCTTCGAATAATCATCAAGATTACTCCACAACCATTGATGTTGTGGTACCGAACAAATCAAAAATCCCCCTGGTTGCAACGCGTTATAAGCACTCTGCAATACTTGCGTATCTTCAGCGATGTGTTCAAGCACATCAAACATCCCAATCACAGTAAACTCGGCATCAAACGGCATAAACCGCGCATCGATTTGCATAAACACCGCCGAAGGAATCCGTTGGGCGGCAAAAAACAACCCATTGACAAATAATTCACCGCCGAAGATTTTGGTGTGGGGGAAGCGTTGCGCCACCGCAGTCATCACATACCCGGTACCACAGCCAATTTCGAAAAATGACTGCATATGTGAAGTAAACTGTTGTAACAACGTCAAAATGACGTCATTGCGCACCCGAAACCAAAAATGACGGTTTTCTTGGGCATACAAACGTTCAAACGCATCCGCATGGAAACCACCACCATCATGTGCCAACTCTGGCGCAAACGCCACAAACCCATCAATTTGTGGAGCCTGCCAACCACAGTGTGGACAGCAACTTGCAATATGCTCAATTGCATGGGCACATTTACGACAAACAATCATTGATGTTCCTTAAATACAAAAAATCGTAACATATTAAAAAGATATATCGCTACCACAATTGAACCACACAATTGCGCATATGCATGAAAAATCAAGAACTCGTCGACTAATATATACAATATGGTGTACTGCATTGCATAACCAATGGCATACGCTACAACAAACTTAACCAGCGTAAGCCGAATGTTTTGTGTATTTGCAAAGGTAAACTTCCGATTCCCAACATAACTCATCGTGACACCCACACAATAGAGCAACGTCATTGCAATTTTGTAGGGCACACCGAGCCATGTAATCAATAAATAGACTCCATATCCGATGCCATTTGAAAACAACCCCACCATAATAAACCGAATTATTTTTTGCAGATGGGGGGGAATTCGTTCGATTAATCGCATATGGCCAACCCAAACCCAGATGCCCCATAGCCATTCCCGTTATACAACATGTATTTCACACCTTTATGATCGAGTACATAGGGGTACTCAATCATATCACTATCCCACCCCGTATCAGACACATCGATACCGACCTCATCAAGACGCAAGCGCCACGACACCCCATCTTCACTTGATGCATAGCCAATCCGATATGTTTGCCCCGTACCACTACGATACGAAAACCACATATCATAGCCGTCACGATCATTACCGATAACGGTTGGCCGCGAAAAAGCTTGTGCGACGCCACGCGCAAAAGGGACCGCTAATCCGTGAAAATCCCAGTGTTCGCCATCAACCGAGGTGGCCTGATGAATCGCATGAATCATCTCACCATTGCCACCATCCCAAGTGTGTGTAGAACCATACCACATACGATACCCATGGGCCGCGTCACCCAGTACCCATGGATACGACAAACTAACCGGGTCGGTAGCATTGACCCCAATCAGCGGAGTTTCATCAGCGAGGGTGAGTGTGTGCAAATCAGCGCTTACGATTAATCGACCGATATCACCACGCCAGCGTCCATCGGGCGGGTTTTGCCAGCCCATAAACAGCATATAGCGCGTATCACCTACCGTATAACACCCGCCGATACTTAACCCAGCCGCATAATAACTTCCCTCCGGACCATACGTAAACACGGGCTGAGGATGTACCGCCACCACTTTTTGCGTCACAATATCGAGATCAATATAACCAACAGATGATCGCTTCTGCGCATCGCGGCCACTATAAAACACCCGGTAGACATCGTCGGTCAGCCACACCGGGAGGGGATTGGTCACGTGGCTCTGCAACAACGGATGCAACGGAGTAGGAGTATAGACACAGCCTAATTTACGCCATTTCATGGGGTTAAATCTTTCGTAAACGGGTACTGGGCACCGCTGAACGCTCGGTAGCCGTGCCGATATACAGTCCTTCGGGTTCAACATCAGCCAGTACCAATACCCCTGCCCCAATCACACTTTTGCTGCCAATCGTGATGTGATCACGCAGTGTGGCATTTACCCCGATAAAACACGATTCATCGATAGTTACACCACCAGATACCACGATATGAGATGCCAAAAAGCAATGATCGTTGATTGTTGAATGATGCCCGATATGATTACCACTCCACAATGTCACATTATTACCAATGGTCACAAATGGCTGAATCGTGTTATCTTCCAAGATAAAACAATTTTCACCAATCCGTCCATCGTTGAGTACCGTGGCATGTGAGCTAATGTATGACGGGATATGGTAGCCTTTTTCACGGGCAGCGAGGTATTTTTCACGGCGTACTTGGTTTAATTTGGCATAACTAAGGGCCACAAACAAATCATATTCGGTGGGCGGGTACAGTTGATCAATTTCTTCAAATGGTACAACGGGCACACCACAAAACGTCGTCTCTTTGATATAGGCCGCATCAACCGTAAATGCCACCACATCATACGCACTGTCATTGGTAAAGTAATAGTGCGCGAGCTGACCGATGTCACCACTGCCAAACACCACCAGTTTTTTTGTTGACATTACTTCCTCACAATCATCGTAAATTCATAGAGGCCATAATCATGCAGTAACGCAACGTTGCGTGAATAGTGACGTTTACAATAATCAAAAAGGCGACAGGGGTCGGTGTAATAAAGATAATCACGCATTTTTTCGGCGTCAGAATAACTCGTAAGGCAGTTAAAAGAAAACCCATGCGTGCTGTATTGATGCATCACATCAAGCACACCGGTCATGTATTCCCACCATTCTGCATCATTACGACCAAGGCGCACATTAAAAATACCACTTGCGACACTATAGGTTGCCGGTGTCAATGGGGTGGACCCATGCACAAAAGTGAGTTGTGCATTATTAGCATAGCGTCGTTGCCCCGCTTCGATCATCTCGGCTGCAATATCGATACCAATGTATTGTTGCAATGCGGGATTTGGTGCCAAAAACTCATACATTGCACCATACCCACACCCAATATCGTTGATAGTATATGCCGGTGCGGTAATGACTTGCGCAAGCTGGGCAAACCGTACCGTCTGCCCTTCAACGCCATTCCAATCAACCCCTTGTGGAGTTTCACCATGCGCTTGGAGTTTTTCAGCATAATATTGCGCAACGTCACGATATATAGATTGGCGCGTATCAGTCATACCGGGCTCTTTTCCATTACAACACTATTGGCCAATCACGGTATCAATCACAAACAACGGGCGTTGTTTGCTCTGCTCAAAAATTCGGGCAACATACAGCCCGACAACTCCCAAACAAATAAGGATTACACCCGTACTCAAAATCATCATCACAAACAAACTCGTCCAACCCTCAAGAAACCCATACAAAAAATACCGAACAAACAAATATATAACCATCAAAAAACCACTTATGGCAATCAAAAAACCACTTATGGCAATCCATTCGAGAAATTTGGTGGTTTGAAAAAACATGCCACTCAGCGCATGCCGAATCAAACGCCCCAGTGAATACGAGCTTTTGCCGGCAGCCCGTTGCTCATGAGTAAAATCGACGACCCCTTGACGGAACCCGAGCCACCGCAAAATAAACAAATAGTGCCGCTCTCGCTCACTAAACCGTAAATACCCATCAACGACTTTACGGGTCAATATTGAAAAAGAACCCTCAGTACCGTCAATTTTATAATCAGAAATCCACGACATTACCCCAAAATACATTGCAGCCATAGTGGTACGGAACGTTGAATGATTCCGGACTATCCGTCGCCCCAACACCAAATCAAAGCCTTCATGGAGTTTAGCGTACATCGTGGGGATGAGCTCCGGTGGATCTTGGAGATCACAATCCATCACCACTACATATTCACCTTGCGCCGTCTGCAAACCCGCAGTTATCGCAATATGTTGCCCAAAATTACGACTTAAACGCACACCCTTCACGCTTGGATAGAGTGCTTGGAGCAATACGATTTCTTCCCACGCATTATCGGGGCTACGGTCATCCACAAATAATATTTCAAAGGGCATTGCCATGGTAGACAACGTCGTATGAAGCCGTTCGCATAATGCAACGAGACAGGAACGACACCCATATACCGCAATTACGACACTCAGCAAAGGCTTTTGCACAGCATACTCCATGAATCCCGACACCACTTGTCGTCATTATACATGAGACGTTAACTCAACCCAACGGTATTCCCATCGCTGTCGATATCAATCCGTTCGGCGCCTGGATGCGTCGGCAACCCCGGCATAGTACGCATATCACCAGCCAATGGATAAATAAACCCTGCCCCCGCCGCCAGCCGTACTTCACGAATCGGGAAGGTATAGTCACGCGGTGCACCAACCTTGCTGGCATCATGACTCAACGAATACTGTGTTTTGGCCATACAGATGGGTAAATTACCATACCCCAACGCTTCATAGCGCTCGAGTTGTTTGCGGGCATCACTGCTATATTCCACTGCATTGGCGCCATAGACCTGCGTCGCCAAGGTTTCGATTTTTTTGGTTAATGACCACTCAAGGGGATACAAGTAGCGGAATTCACCAGGTTGTAGGCAGGCCTGCTCTACGGCCGCCGCCAAGGCATCACCACCCGCACCACCATCACTAAACACCGCACTTTCGACCATCGCAAAAGCACCCGTAGCCATAGCAACTTCACGCACCACCGCGATTTCTTCGGGATGATCGCTGGGGAAGCGGTTGAGTGCCACCACCACCGGTCGCCCAAACGCCGCCGCATTCGCGATTTGGGCGCGCAAATTGCTACACCCTGCCTGTACATCAACCGGATTGGCTGCCAACAATTGCGGATCGAGGGGCTTGCCTGCCACGATTTTGTAGCGGCCACTATGCGCCTTGAGCGCCCGAATCGTACATACCAACACGACGGCGTCAGGCGTCACCCCCGACACCCGGCTTTTGATATGACAAAACTTCTCGAAGCCGATGTCAGCGCCAAAACCACTCTCCGTCACCACATAATCAGCCCGTGACATCGCCACCCGGTCGGCCATCACGGACGAATTACCGTGAGCAATATTGGCAAACGGTCCACAATGCACCAACGCCGGCGAGCCTTCGAGGGTCTGGAGCAGATTAGGTTTGAGCGCTTCACGCAACAACACTGTCATCGCCCCCGCCGCCTTGAGATCTTCGGCTGTTACCGGGGTGCCATCTTTGCGTTGGCCAATCACCATCCGCCCCAAACGGGCCCGCAAATCATGAATATCGCTGGCCAGCGACAGCACCGCCATCACTTCAGAAGCCACAGTGATATCAAATCCTACTTGGCGGGGTGGACCATCACCCTTGCCCCCCAACCCCACCACCACCGAACGCAACATGCGATCGCTGATGTCGAGCACCCGGGGCCAGCGAATCGAATAAGGATCAATCCCGAGCACATTGCCGTGATGCAAATGATTGTCGATCATCGCCGCCAACAGATTATGTGCCACGCCAATAGCGTGGATGTCACCGGTGAGGTGCAAGTTGAATTGCTCCATGGGGACGACTTGACTATAGCCGCCACCGGCAGCGCCACCTTTGATCCCAAAGGTTGGTCCCATCGATGGCTGGCGGATTGCCACCACTGCCCGATGCCCCCGCGCCGACAAGGCCTGCCCCAACCCGATGGTGGTGGTGGTTTTGCCTTCACCGAGGGGCGTAGGGGTAATCGCTGTCACCACCACATAGCGAGCACGCCGCGCACCGTGTATGGCAGCGGTGTCGATTTTGGCCATGTAGCGACCATATGGTTCGAGATACTCCGACTCAATCCCCAATGCGTCGGCAATCGTCGCAATGGGACGTAAGGTAGCGGCTTGAGCAATTGCTAAATCTGATTGCATGGGTGGTTCCTCACATCAATATAAAAACATAACCCACTAGGTTCACAAAATCTATTCCCTATAGTGTACTATTTTTGGGTCCGCCGTGTACTGTACCAATACCATACTCCTACGGTGATGAAGCATAATAGCCACGTCAGATGCGAAATCCACATGTATTGCACATAGGTCACGTAGCGGAGCTGCACCGCTTGACTCTGCGCCGGCACTACTACCCCCAAAAAAGCCCCATTCACGCTCACCGGCACGACTTTTTTCCATACCTGACCATCAAAACTCTCAGCCTGCCAATTTGATTCATACAGCGTGCTCAACACCACCAATGATTGTGTAGCCGCTACTGGATAGTGCAATTCCACCACATCGCCCTTGGTTTGATACTGCGTAATCGGCAATGGTTGCGGCACTTGATAATCAGGGATGTGAATGTCTGCTACATTAGCGACTCGTTGCACCGGTATCCGCCAAAATTGCCCCATGCGCTGTTTCACGTGATACACCCACACGTCAGCGTGCTGAGTCACCAATTCGAGATTAGGATGGTCGAGTGGCTGGGCGACGAGTACAACAGCGATATTGCTCATCCAAAACACCGTACTATTGTAGTCGGGGGCAATGGCGCGGTTTAATTTGCCATATACGGTTATTTTGCCGCCAAGTTGGGTGATTAATCGTTGGTAATATGGGGTAAAAAAATTATTGTAACTATGCACAGAGGCAATCCCAAGCACGGCGTTATAGTTTGGTGCTAATAAATACTCGAGCGCTGGCGATACAATTGCGAACCGCGCCCCAGTCGGTACCGATTGGCCGAGTGTCTGCGTCAAAGGGGTCGTACGGATAAGTGCACTCCGTGGTTGTGCAACAAACAATGGGGCTGCAGTCACAAGTACTGATATGACCAACGCCCCCCATGTCGTCAACGGAGTTTGCCGCCAATACCACACGATGGTAGTCATGATGAGCAACCCAATCCGGACCATATCCCACGACGCAATCGGCAAATCAAACCAGCGGGCAACCATAAATCCCCCACCGACCACCATGCATTGGGCAATAATCACCCAGCCAAACACCCGGCGGACCTGTGCGACAGGCAATCCCAACAGCGCATCACATCCATATGCCACGACGAGTACCATCGGCACCACGGTGCTCCACGCCGGGGTCCAGGCCGACAAACGAAACCCCGGGAATAGGTGCAGCACCACCGTAAACAACGTTGGTGATATCGTCAGCACCCATAAACCGACCACACATGCCAACCACCACCACGCAACTCGACGGCGATAACAGACGGCAACCACCACCATTATCCCCGTCAACAACGTGATATTTGCGCCATCAAATTCCAATGGATAGGTACTCGCCAGCGGATTGCCATAGAGTTCGGGGGCAAAGCGTGATACCCCATACAACAGCACATCTTTTGCCGAGGTAATCACCTGGATGGCCTGTAAAAAAAATTCGTCCTTGACCCAAAATCGTTGCGAATCACGATAGCGCAGATACAAATCGAGATAGGCTGGGATCGTCAAAAGCACACCAAACACTGCCGCTGATAGTGCAAATCCTAGCCATCGGGCTACATCCCACCACATCCCTCGGCGTAACAACGGCCAACTCACCACCCCGACATACCCCGCCAACATCCACACGCTATAGACGGCGGTTTGGGGGTACCCCATCAAAAACAAGCCGTACGTGGCAAAGGCCACTACCAGCCACCTCAATCCGTCACGTTGACGGAAAATCCGCATCAATCCATACAACAGTGCCGCCGTCCAACACACTGTCGCAATGTGCATCGGGAAGGTCAGCCAATAGACCAAAAACGGCGTCGTGACCCCACTCAATGCCGCAAATAATCCCGCTGTGGGAGTGATTTTGAGCTCACGACAAATCAACAACACCCACAACCCAAACAAAAAAAGTAAACTAAGTGACTGCGTCGCTAGGATTTGATAGGGGTCTTTGATTAATTGAAACAACACCCACGTATAGAGATTAGCGGGGGTATTACCCGTAATATGTTTGGCTTGCCGGCCAAATTCATTGAATTCATTACGCGTCACAATGAAACCCGTATGTGGCAGGGTTTGTTGATTGACAATTTCTGGTAAAAACTCTTCTTCGTAATCGGCTAATTTACGCTGTTCACAGGCCAGCATTGGTTCAGTCAGATAGTGCATGCCATTGATTTGGGCATGACACACCGGTGACAATACATTGCCACTCGCCCATAGCCATCCGCACAATATCACCATACAGGCAATATAGAGTACCAAGGCCCGCCGGTAGGTCGCAATCATCGTTGCCTCAATTCCGTATATTGCTTAACCAAGCGACGGATCCAGCGTGCGGCGTGTGATTATTTCTCTGCGCCACCACATCCGCCCATACCACACGACACATACAAGGAATCCGATAGCCCAAATTAGGTGGGAAAGCCACATATATTGCATATAGGTATGATAGGTGAGTCTGACGGCAGTGCTTTGGGCGGGCAAATAGACTCCCATAAACACCCCGTTGACACTCACGATGCGCGTGGGGTGCCATGCCACACCGTCGAATGCTTCGGCCTGCCATAATTCATCATATTGTTGACTCAACACCATCACGCTCGGATTAGGAGCTACGGGGTAGCGCACCAACTGGGTATCGCCATGATATTCCGCATAGGCAATCGGCAGGCTCTGACGATTGCGATACGCATCGACCCTGATATCAGCGATTGCCGGGCGGAGATTCACGGGAATCCGCCAAAACGCACCCATTTGATGGGTGACACGATACACCATGGCCGCCCCTATTTTTTTGACCAATACGACATGTGGATCATCAATAGGTGCATACGACAATACCGCCCCGAAATTACTCATCCAAAACGGCATGCTGGCATAATCAGGCGCAATGGTACGATTCAAACGACCAAATGTCACTGATTTGCCACCCATTTGCCGCAGATAATTTTGATAATAAAACGACGTGAAGTTATGGTAACTATGCACAGAAGCCAGCCCATGCATCGTATTGAAATTTGGGGAAAGCATATCGGCTAACTCTGCCGAAACCACGGCATAGCGCTGGCCGGGCAACAAGGTATCCTGCAGGGTGGTAACCAGATCAGACTGCGTCACCAGTGCGGTGCGCGGTTGGTGGAGCAATAACGGGTACGTGCTATATGCAACAGTGAGTATTGCCATCCCCAAAACCAAATTTGGTATCATCCGGCGGGTCAGTATGGCATACCCGATTGCAATACCCACCACAATCGCCACGACACCCCATTGCAAATCAAGTTGCCCCTGTTGGGCAACCCGCCATGCCATCACCCCAATCGCGCCAACACTGATGAGACAACCGACAATTGTTGTGGCAATCCGTTGCCGATGTGGACTCCTCAATAATGCATCACACCCATACGCAGATACCAATGCGAGTGGCAACA
The DNA here is from genome assembly GCA_002292925.1 of Roseiflexaceae bacterium UBA965. Classification (GTDB taxonomy): domain Bacteria; phylum Chloroflexota; class Chloroflexia; order Chloroflexales; family Roseiflexaceae; genus UBA965. Next base: position 21,383 of record DBCF01000173.1, read on the forward strand.
CCCCGCTCCAGATCGGCGCCCATTGTGAAAAGCGCAACCCGGGAATCGTGTGCATCACCAAGGTAAACAACGTGGGAGATACCGACAATGCCAACAAGATACCCAACCATGTCACCCAGAGCCAAACCTGCCGCCACTGCAACACGCTGGCCAATACAATTAACACCATATACACCAATGGCACACTTAACCCATCAAATTGAAAGGGATAGGTGCCACTCATCGGATTGCCGAATATTTCGGGGATAGTGTGGGTGCTGACATACCACCAGACCCCATCCCAATTACTAATCACCTGAATAAAATGCGTAAAAAAACTATCTGCTGAACGTGGTTGGGCGCTAATTTGGTATTGTTGCCACAAATCAAGATAGGCTGGTAATGCTAACACAACGCCAATCACCGCAGCACTTCCCATCTTGGCACACCACCACCACAGCGCCTGCCATTGATTTTTTTGGAGCCATGCCTGCCACACGATATATGCCCCAAAGATCCATACACTATACATCACCGTCTGCAAATAGCCCATCATCAACAAACTATAGACGCTGAATGCGAGTGCGCCCCACGCCACGGCATCACCCCGCCGTTGCAAACGCACAATCCCCCAAAACGCCCCTACGCTCCAACAAATCGACGCAATGTGCATCGGGAAGGTCAACCAATACGTGGTAAATGGATTGGTTGCTAGAAATAACGCGCCGATTAAGCCAGCCATCGGGGCGAGTTGTAATTCGCGACACACGAGCAACCCAAATACTCCTGCCAAAAACGCCATACTCAATGCGAGGATTGTCAAAATCCGATAGGCGTCGTGACTGAGTTGAAAAATCACCCATGTATAAAAATTTGCTGGGGTTTTGCCGGCCAGCATGCGGGTTTGGCGCCCCATTTCGTTGTCGGCAAATTGCACCGCCATGAAGCCCGTTCGGGGTGCGGTGAGTTGATTATTCACCTCGGGCAGGAAGTCGTTTTCAAAATCAGTAAATTTGCGCTGCTCACAATCAGCCTGGGCGGCGGTGGCCTGCGGCACCCCCATCACAACGGCATGACAACTCGAGACTAATTCTTGGCCCAATCCCCAATACGGGAATGTCAAAGCCAGCATGATGCCAAAATATATGCTGAGCGCAATTCGGTACGATGTTATGTTCACAGTATACTTCCTAGCTAGCCGATACCCCCAGATATGCCACCAACCCCGTTCAAAATCGGTCTACTCATTTATTTCTCATGCACTCCATTCTATTCTAAAGGACTTTCATTTATAATCACAATACGTAGTAGATAAACTGCGTCACCCAATAGGAGTCTATGTATGAAATTATTATTACTCATGATTGCAATCGTAATAGCAGGTGTCGGTGTATGGTATGTGACCAGCGGTCCAATCACCACGAGTATCAAACCCATCCCCACCGCGGTTATCTCCGTTCCTACGGCGACAACAGCAGCGCTCGCGGCCACCAACAACGACGGCAACAATCACGTCGTGCGCCTTACCCAAGACGAAATCAATCAAAAACTGCGCGATATTGGTACCGAACAAGCCAAAGTCACGAATGTCACTCTTAGCCAAGATATCGTTGCCATCGATTTGTTGGTGGGGGGCATCAAAGGCACCCTGACAAGTGGGTTGGCGGTAGCCAATGGCAATATTATTTTGGCCAAACCACGGCTCGACGGAGTGATTGGGGCATTACTCCCCATCGAAAAAATCTCACAACTATTTGAAGACGAAATCAACAAACGCCTCAGCAACAATACCCCTGTGCAAGACTTACGAATAATGGATGGGGTCATCGAAATCACTCTCGTGGGTAAATAAGGTAGAATAGCAATAACAATAGATGTGCACGGAGCGGCTCTTGGTTTGATGCCCCTCCGTGTCCCATAGTGTGTGAGGAGAATACCGGCATGGCTGGAGCACCCGATCAACTTTATCGCATTCGCCATTCAGCGGCCCACGTGATGGCCCAAGCAGTGCGCGAAATCTTCCCCGACGCCCTCATTGCCATCGGTCCGCCGATTGACGATGGTTTTTATTATGACTTTGATTTACCCCGCGCCTTGACCCAAGAAGACTTTGCCGATATCGAAACTCGCATGCGCCGCATTATTGCGGCCAAACACCCGTTTGTGTACCGCGAAGTCAGCGCCGCCGAGGCCCGTACGTTTTTTCATGATCAACCCTACAAAATCGAACTCATTAATGGACTAGACGCCGGTCAAGACGACAACGGCGACACCACCAAAGAAAAAGTGGTCATTTCGACCTATCGCCAAGACACCTTTGAAGACCTATGCCGTGGCCCGCACGTCGCCACCACCGGCGATATCCCCGCTGATGGCTTCAAGTTGATGAGTGTGGCTGGTGCGTATTGGCGTGGCGACGAAAAACGCCCACAACTCCAGCGCATCTATGCCACCGCCTGGGCGTCCAAAGCCGAGCTCGATCACTACCTCTTCCAACTCGAAGAAGCCAAACGCCGCGACCATCGCCGCCTCGGCCGTGAACTCAACTTGTTCTACTTCTCCGAAGATATCGGCGCCGGCTTACCGTTGTTTACCCCCAAGGGCGAAATGTTGCGCTACTTGATGGAATCATACGTCCGTGAAGTGCAAACCCGCTACGGCTATCAGCACGTCTGGACGGGGCATTTGGTCAAAGAAACGCTGTATCACAAGTCGGGGCATTACGAAAACTACCGTGATTCAATGTTCCCGCCCATGGTAGATGGCGACACCATATTCCGCCTCAAACCAATGAACTGCCCATCACACATGACGTTGTTCAAAGAAATGGGTCGCCATTCGTACCGCGAATTGCCGATGCGTTTCGCTGAATTCGCCACCCTCTATCGCTACGAAGATAGTGGCGCGCTCAGCGGGTTGACCCGGGTACGCTCATTGACCCAAGACGACTGTCACGTGTTTTGTACACCAGACCAAATCCAAGCCGAATTTAGTCGCTGTTTGCAACTCATCAACGAAGTCTTGACCGCCTATCGGCTGTCAGACTACCGAGTGCGCTTGTCGTTGCGCGGCAATGAAGGCAAATTTGTCAAAGATGATGACAAATGGGAGCGGGCCACCGCCGCCCTCAAACAAGCCCTTGATGCCAACGGTGTGGTCTACGAAGCCGTCGAAGGCGAAGCGGCGTTCTACGGTCCCAAGGCCGACTTTTTGGCCAAAGATGCGCTGGGTCGTGAGTGGCAATTATCGACTGTGCAAGTTGACTTCATCCAACCCGAGCGCTTGGGTGTGGAATACGTCGGCGAAGATGGCCAAATGCACACCCCCGTGTTGATTCACCGCGCCGTCACCGGTTCGACCGAGCGCTTCATGGGTGTGATGATCGAGCACTACGCCGGAGCATTCCCATTGTGGTTGGCACCGACGCAAGCCGTAATCATCCCTATTTCGGATGAAAAACATGGTGCCTACGCCCAAGAAGTGCAAACCAAACTTGCGGCACTTGGCATGCGGGTCGAGCTCAACATGAGTCGCGACCGCATGAACGCCAAAATCCGTGATGCCCAGCTCCAAAAAATCCCCTACATGCTCATCATTGGCGATCGCGAAGCCAGCGCCGGGGCGGTAGCAGTGCGAACTCGTACAGGAACTGATTTGGGCGCATTGGTACTCGACGATTTCATTGCGCGAGCGCAACACGAAATCGCCACCAAGGCCTAGATCACATCCAAGCGACACCGTTGGCGTCATGTCAACGGTGTCGTGTTTTCATAAAAAGGAGAGAAGATATGCGCCGTTTTATTCTTGGGTTACTCTTTGGGTTAATTGCTGGTACCGTAGTAGGGGTCTGGTGGTTGCGCCGCATTGGGGCATTTGATGACCCCAATAGTCTGGTGGGCTCACTTGTCGCCGCCGCCCGTGAAGCAGCTGCAGCCCACGAAGCCGAGCTCACCGCCCGTTTTCAACAACAGGTAAATGGTACCACTCCGCAACGTGACGACGACAATATCTATGCCTAATTCATTCGCACCACAAAGGATGTCATTCTATGTTGCGTGAATCACTTGGGGTTATCCATGCGGATAAACGGTGGTGGCGGGCAGTCGCCGTGGCGGGGTTGTGTGGGATGACCTTGTTTGGCTATCCAATTAGCGCAGGGTTTATTATTTCGCACCTCGAAAATACCCGCAAAGGCTATGCCACACCGTTACCACCGCTGGTTGACTGGACAACCCGCTGGTTGATGGGGTTGTTTGCCGTATTAATTGAATTTGTGTTTTATGTATTGCCGACCATGGTGACGGCCCTCTTCTTTTTTTGTGGTGGGTTGACACTCGTCATGCAACGCGCCGATGAATCCCAATCCAGCGTGTTGTGGCTCTTTGGTCTCGGTTTAGGCCTTTGGTGGCTGACGATGTTTTTGAGCGGGGTGTCGGCTATTGGACGGCTCGTCTATGTCGATGACAGTAGTGCCGAACGCTGCTTGAGTGGCTACCCACTCCGTGAATCCTTCCGACGCCATGCCTGGAAGTACTACGCCAAGGCCCGCATATATAGTCTGCCCTTATATCTCTTACCTGTGGCTTGTATACTGTGTATGCCATGGATACTCGATCAAGGGGGCATTTTTGCATGGGTGAGTGGTATTACCGTCACATGGCTCTTTTTTAGTAGCTTGTTTTATGCGCACCTTGTGACAATGCAAATCTATCATCGGGCCGACCAACAACTGATTGACCAACAACTCGCACGCAGCCAATACGGCGAAGACGCCTAAGGCTTACATACACACCGAAACAGCCTCGTTCCGTATTGGAACAAGGCTGTTTTTACCGTTACCAATACCTACGCCAATC
>DBCF01000056.1:0-11160 GCA_002292925.1 Roseiflexaceae bacterium UBA965
CTCCTTAGACGGCATTGAGGGCGACAGCAATGGCTGCAGCCACGCGGGCGTTATTTTCTAACAAGGCCATATTGGTACGCATACTCTCGCCACTCGTCTCGCGCATGACCGCACTGAGTAGGAACGGAGTCACGGCTTGACCACGGACGCCGGCGGCCTCTGCCTGGGCGAGGGCCTGCAGAATGTGTTGCTCGATTTCGATGGGGTCGAGGGCAAATTCTGGCGGTGGCGGCACGGCGATAATCATGCCGCCGCCGCCGATGGCGCGGTGGGCCCGCCAAGCCCGGGCGATGGTGGCCACATCGGCGGCACAATTGACCGACAAGCCACTCTGGGCAGTATAAAACGCCGGGAATTCGTTAGTGCCAAAGCCATACACTGGCACTCCAACGGTTTCGAGGTATTCGAGGGTGGCGGGTAAATCGAGGATTGATTTGACACCGGCACACACCACAATCACCGGGGTTTTGGCGAGCTCGGTCAAATCGGCCGAGATATCGAAGCTGGTGCGGGCATCACGGTGCACGCCGCCAATCCCGCCGGTGGCAAAGACTTCGATGCCGGCGGCATGGGCCAAGGCCATGGTGGCCGACACGGTGGTGGCACCATAGGCACTATCGGCGATGGCGAGGGGGATATCGCGCCGAGCGAGCTTGCGCACATCACTGGCTTGGGCAAAGCGTTCGAGGGTGGCATCGTCGAGTCCCACTGTTGCGACCCCAGCCACCACCCCAATGGTGGCGGGGACCGCACCATGCTCACGCACGAGCGCTTCCATGGCACGAGCCACGGCGACATTTTGGGGGTAGGGTAGCCCATGGGCGATAACGGTGCTTTCGAGTGCTACGAGGGGTTGATGGCGCATATAGGCGTGGGTGACGGCGGTAGATGTGGTGATTTGCATGGATGCCTTTATTCTTGTGTCAAAATCTGCGGACCGGCGGCGGTAATCGCAATGGTATGTTCGAATTGGGCAGAGAGTTGACCATCGGCGGTGCGGACCGTCCACTTGTCACGCTTGTCGAGGGTGGTTTTGTAGGTACCCGCGTTAATCATCGGCTCAATGGTGAAAATCATGCCTTCTTTGAGTTTGAGCCCGGTGCCCCCTTGCCCCACATGATGCACGGTAGGGTCTTCGTGCAGGCGCCGACCGACGCCGTGGCCGGTGTATTCACGCACCACGCTATAGCCGTTGGCTTCGGCGTGTTGTTGGATGGCCGCCCCGATGTCCCCCAAATGCTTGCCCAATTGAGCCGCCGCAATCCCGCGGCGTAGGGCTTCACGGGTCACATCGATGAGCTTTTGGGCAGTGGGGCTAATTGCGCCCACGGGTAAGGTGACACAGGCATCGCCGTACCAGCCGTCGACAATCACGCCGATGTCGAGCCCGACAATGTCGCCGGCGTTGAGGGCGTCGTTGTTGGGGATGCCGTGGCAGATTACGCTGTTGGGTGCCACACAAATCGTGGCGGGGAAGCCGTTGTAGCCCTTGTAGGCGGGTACTGCCCCATGGCTCCGAATAAATTTTTCTGCAGCGGTATCGAGGGCCAGCGTGGTTACACCGGGCACAATCATCGGAGTGAGATGGGCAAATGTCTGGGCAACCAGTCGGCCGGCGACGTGCATGGCAGCGATTTCTTGTGCGGTATGGATGGCTACCATAGGTTAATCCTTTGGATAATTTTATTATCAATAGTATACAATACCTACGCCAATCTAGGCTGTTTGTTGGTTATTTGGTGGTGCATTGATCCGCCCGAGTGCCTATATCGTGTATTTAATCTGTGATTTTCATTCGTTGTGCAGTTTTTCGCACACTTTACTGCAGGAGCATGGTGACCGAATCGACTTGACAAAAAGAGTGAAAGAGTGCGAATATGTCCATAGCTTTTCCTAGGTTTTTGGTAGTTAGAATCCAAAACTATAAGGTAAAAGCCATTTTTATGCCACTTTCAATTGGCGTAGATATTGATGATAATCAATAAATTCGACGGCGTGTGGGCTTGTAGTGCGTGGAATCGCTGACCGCCATACATGCTTTTTATTGGCTGATAGGGCTGATGATTTGTGGTGGTGCACCCGACACCCGAGGTCGTGGGTAGTGTTTTTCGTGGATGTAATCGGATTAGGAGTACCCATGAACCGTCGATATCTCATCATCGTCATGCTGATCCTTTCTACCTGTATGTTGGTAGTCGCATGGCGTACGACGTGGGTCACTCCCGTTCCTATCGGTCATAACGATGATTTGTTCATCCACGGATTTTTGGCTCCCGAATCATTTGCGGGGCAATACATGCGCTGGAGTACTGACCTTGCGACGGTCCGCGTGCTCCAACCACCTCCTGGTCTCGTGATAGCGACGGTACGCTTATTGAATAGTTACTCCGCCGGAATACCATCACCACAGGTAACGCTCCGTTGGCCAAATACCGCACCGATTAGTATTGCGACGATTGAATCTGGTCATATGCGGCGCTACAAAAGTCTTATTCGGAGCACGATGGCGCTGGCGTGGTATCACGAATTGACCATCCAAAGTACGACATGGACAGCGCCCCAGGATCCACGGCTCCTCGGGATTGTGGTGTCAGTAGTCGGTTTATCTCCTACCACGATGACTGCCCCGATATCTGCTCCGGCAATTGTGGGCGTGGCAGTAGGATTGATTTTTTTGATTACGGTGTTGTGTCAGTATCTATTTGTGCGACAAATATGGCAAATCATTATTCCAGCCATAATTGGTGTGGGGATTGCATATGCTGGTGTTATACAGCCCTATGGCACGCAACCTTTTTTGGTGATGGGGCTAGTCGTGGTGACTACGCTGGTGGTTGGGTATGTCATTCTTGTGCGCATCAGCCGTGCGACGGGAGGTATCGCCGGCTCCATGCTCCCGTTTGTGGGTATTTGTGGGTGGTGGTTATTGGCTGGCGTGCAAGGGCTACAAGCATTGATGGGGATGACCAACGGGATACGTGGCGAAACAGCGTGGTTGGGCGCGGTGCAAATAAGCTTGATTGGTTTGGCATTCGGGTGGGTATATATAAAAAAACGTTGGCACGACTGGCCACGCGCCGTTGCGGTGGCATTGTGTGGTGGCGCAATGGTGGTTTGGAGTGAAATGGTCGTTTATGCCATGGGGCGTGATGGTACTGATTTTTGGATTTTGTTTAAAGGGGCGCGTAACTGGGCACGAAGTGGCTCGTTGTATGACATCCATGCGGTTCTTACCAACCATGTGGGTGCAGTATTCAAAGTGCCACCGTTTTATGGCATGCTGTTTCAACCGTTTGTTGAAATGAGCGGTTTAACCGTGGTATTTTGGTACCGTTTGGTGATGATTTTGATTGCGGTGGTGGCGATGGTGATTTGGTGGCGCACGCTCCGACCTGCATGGCACTGGGCAATACCGGCTATTGCCATGTTGGGGATGTTTCGTCCCTTGGTTGATACTATCGCCAATGCCCAGATCGATATCATGTTGTTGTTGTTGTTAATCATTAGTTATTGGGCGCTCTATCATCAGCGTGATAGGCTGGCAGGTGGTGTCATCGCCGTCGCCACGTTGTTCAAAATCTATCCTATTTTGTTATTAGGATTTTTTATCATCAAAGGGCGTTGGCGTGCTGTCGTGGGATTTGTAATTGGGATGCTGGTGTGTAATGGCATTGCAGTGGCCGTAATGGGCTGGGATATGCATCGAATTTACCTGTTTGATGTCTTACCAAACATTGGTGGTACCACTTCTTGGGTCGAAAATCAGACGATTTCTGGTTTTATCACCCGTTGGTTTGATATGCCATTTGATGCTCATATATTTGCATTGCATGGAGTGTCGCTGGTTGCACAACTCTGTAGTCTGCTGGTGATTGCAAGTGTATGCGTGTTGGCGTTGCGCAACGAATCACCGCAGAGCACGCGTTATGCCTTGCAATATGCGGCATTTATGGTGTTGATGGTGTTGGCCGTACCTGCTGCCTGGATGCATTATCAAACCATTTTGAGTGTGGTTTTTTTGTGGTTGTTGTATCATTTGCGCTCCCAACAACTCTCGGTGCGTCATGCCTGGCTGTTTGGATTGAGCTACGGGCTAATTGCCTTTGGTAATCAATGGAGTTTTAATAACCGCATTGATTATGGAATCATCACCACATTGGGTGTGTCATACAAGTTTTATGGCATGGTGCTCTTGCTGGTATTGATTGGCTGGCAAATCTGGCAAAGCACTACAAATTGGCGTACACCATTGGTGCAAATAGGCTTAGATTTGTGGCGCTTGCTCCACAATCGGCGCATGTCGTTCGAGGTAGATAATCCCCCCCAGACCCAACCCGACTAAACAGATGACGGCAATATAGGCGTCGAACGTGTTGGCACGCGCCACATAACTCGCCACCATACCGCCCACACCTGCCAATAGATAACAGGTCAACACTGCTTCGCGGCGGGTCAAACCGAGTTGCACCAAGCGGTGCGAAATATGATCTTTGCCACCATGGGTGAGGGGGTTTTTGCCACGGCGCAAGCGTGAAATCGATACCAACGTGGTGTCAATGATGGGTAACGCCAACACACACAGCGGTACCATCCAAGTAATGATGATTTGATTGGCGGGGAAGCGCAGTTTGATGCCCAAGACGGCCAAAAACAATCCCAAAAAGAGCGACCCCGTGTCTCCCATAAAAATCGTGGCGGGATTGAGGTTGTAGCGCAAAAAACCAATACAGGCCCCAATCAACCCTGCCGCCAACGCACTCACCAAAATCTGGCCACTTTGGGCGGCCAGCAACAAAAAGAAGGCTCCGCAGACCGTCGCTACTCCACTCGACAAGCCATCCATGTTGTCGAGCAAATTCATGGCATTGGTGATTCCTACGACCCAGATTATGGTCAAAATAATGTTGTAGGTGTCGTTGGTGAATAATTGCACTTGGATACCACCAATCACCAAAATTACCGCCGCTAAGGCTTGCCCGAGCAACTTTGGGTAGGCATGGAGCGTCCAACGGTCGTCAGCCAAGCCACAGAGCGATACCAGTGTGGCGGCCAACAAAATCGCAATCAGCTCACGAATATAGAACCGCTCGCCAAACAAAATCAAAGCTCCCACACACGCCAAATAAATCGCCGCCCCACCCAGCAACGGTACCGGGGCACTATGGATTTTGCGGTGCGAGGGGGCGTCGACTACGCCAATCCGCAAGGCAATCCGGCGGGCAATCGGGGTGGCGATGATGGCAAAGAGCAAGGCGGTGATGCCGATGAGCAAAAACTGTGTCATGATGCAATACTTTTGGCAATGATAATTCTGCCTACTAGTGTACAACACCTCCGCCAACGATACAGAGATGTGTGGTGTATTTATCGATGTGTCGGCCATATTCGTTGCGAACCGACGAAGTGCAAATGAGTTGTATGCACCAGAGAATGTAGCGGCAAAATGGTGTAGTATTGGGTATAATTGCGTACGGTATCAGGAGGTAATCGGCATGCAACCACGACGAGAAATCCCCTTGTGGCTCGTCGGTGTGGTGATCGGACTCGGGCTGATTGGTGTTTCGTTGTTTGACCAACAAAAAACATCCCTCCAGCGCGTATTTAAGGCCGCACCTACCCCCCAAATCCCGGCCATGATTGGTACCGCCCTCGAAAAACCCATGGCGGCAGTGTCGGCGTGGTTGTCTGACGGATCAGCCGTGGCCCCAGTCACCAATCAAGCCAATGGCCCCCGAGTTGCCGTCTATGTGGAAGAACTCCGCCGCGTCGGCTCAACCCTCGAAATCCGCGGCCGGTTGGTCAATCATAGCGTGACGCAACTTCGAGTCGCCGTCCAAAATTTCACCTTTGTGGATGCGGCGGGGATTCAGTATGGCGTCGCTGGTCCGACCAGCATCCTTGATCCCGATGCCGTCGAGCCGTTTGCTTTTACCGTGCCCGTCCCTCCCTCACGGGTATTGACGATGACCCTGGTGCTGGTGCCCGATCCCCCCCTCGTATTGACGTTGTTACAAGAAAGTGTGCAACCATGACTACTTTAATTGAACTCGTGCAACCCCTCAAAGAGCAATGTATTGCCATAATCGCCCAATTACCGGCAGCCACCCGTGAGAGCACCAAACTCACCGTGGTGCTCCATGCCACTGATAGCCAGCAAATCGTGCGGGTGGCGATTGACGGTGCGAGCGTTACGGTGACGGAGAGTGATGGTCCGGCGCATATGCGCTTGACGGCGCCGTATGCAACGTTTGCAAGCATGATTCAACAGGGCAGTATGCGCTTTGTGACAGATCCCATTGTGCGTGGCAAATTACGTAATCTCCATCAATTACAAGGCGCATTGAACTTGACGTTGACAGATGGCGGTGACGTGCGAATTCAGTTCAATGATGCCACCCAACCCGAAGCCGTCGTCAAAATGTCCCAAGCCGATGCAGTTGGCTTATTGGCCGGTACCCTCAATCCCCAAATGGCGGTGATGATGGGACGCATGCAAATTGTTAGCGGGATGTCATTTCTGATGAGTTTAGACCGCATCATGTAACAAAACCACGTTTCGTATAGCAACAGACCCCTGCATCGTGCAGGGGTCTGTTTTTGCGATTACCGTACAAGCCCGCGAAGAGGAAATAATTGAAAATCTCTCTGCGTCTCCGTAGTCGGGTACCCAAAGATTAATAGTCTGGTGTATTTGGATTGAGCGTGATAATCAAACACGCCCCGTTGTACGTATGCACAACGGGGCGTGCTATCAGTGTTATTTGGTGCGTTGTTCCCAGGGGTGGACGAAGGCTTCGGGTTCGACGCCGAGGGCATCGGCGATGCGATTGATGTAATTAAAATAGCTAATTACTTGGGTGGCATCATGGATACCACGATCATCGAAGCCATGGCCGCGCAACACATCGAGGTCGGCAGGGCTCATTTGTTGGGGGGTTTTGGTGAGCTTCTCGGCGTAGGTGCAGAGCGCCACATCGGCAGGTGACAAGGCGGCTTTGCGCCAATCACTACAAATATGATGCACCAGCAAATCGGCTTGGACTTCGTCGGTAATCCCAAAATCTTTGGCGACCTCAGCACGGAGGTCATGCGCATGCGACCGTCTTCAGTAGAGGCAGTGATTGACGGACGAGGTGACGGTGGCCAACATTTCGCGCTGACTGCGTGACAAGGGCGACGGGCCATGCATCAACACCCCATACATATCCATGGATGCCTTCATGGCGCGGGGGTTTTGGCCCATGATGGCTACGATGTTCCAGATGCGCCCGGCGCGTTTGATAGCAGCATCGTACTGCTCTTTGAGGAAGCCTGTGGCTTCTTCAACGGTAAAGACACGAATCCACGGCATAGTGGCTCCTATCTTGTCAAAAACGAATGCATGTTGATTATATCGTATGTTGTGTGTCCACACATTTTCATACATTACTACCAACTATGGTATATTTGTAGCAATGCAAAAATGACAAGGAACCCACATGAGTCGCATCGTCACCGTGGCCAACCTCAAAGGTGGCATCGGCAAAACCACAACCGTCATCAACATCGGCGCTGGCCTTGCGTTGCGTGGGGTCAAAGTGCTCCTCATCGATACCGACCCCCAAGGCAATTTATCGTCGTCACTAGGCGTTACCGCCAAACACACCTTGTACGAACTGATGATCGAAGGGATGGACCCTGCCCGCTGTATCATCCCCGCCCGCCACAATCTCGATTTGATTGTGGCTGACACGACGCTACTTAGCGCCCAAACCACCATGTCACGGGGTGGTGAATGGGGGCGCACCCTCGAGCGCGTGCTAGCACCCATTGCTGATTTTTATGACATGATTTTGATTGATTCGAGTGGCTCGCTCACCCCCATGAACGCCAATGCCCTCGTGGCTGCCGACGATATTATTACCCCCACTACCGTCGAACCCTTTTCGATTCGAGGGGTCGAACTGCTGTTTAAGCAAATTGAACAGATGAAGGGCAACACCGACGCCATCAAGTTGATTGTGCCAACCATGTATGACCCCCGCTCGAGCCAGTCATTGCAATTACTTGAAAACTTACAGCGGCTCTATGGCAGTCGCGTCACGCAGCCGATTCGTACCAACGTGCGCTTGTCTGAGTCACCGTCCTACGGCAAATCGATTTTTGAATACGACGCCGAATGTCGGGGTGCCGAAGATTATCGTATTTTGGTGGATCGTATCTTGCAGACCCTGCAAATTACCCCCACCGGCGATGCCCGGCCCACCCTCAAACAACGGGTGAGTCCCAGCAGTGTGGCTGATAGTGGCGGGCGGTCGAGTCCGGTGATACAGTCGGGGTCAGTCTATGACCTGCAGGTGTGCCCACGTTGTGGCCGCGATATGCGCCATACCAATGCGGCCGGCTACCGCATCATGATTTGTAATTCGTGCAACTATACCAAGCAGGTGTTGCAACGGGGACGGTAACCGAGACACCTTTACGACGAAAGTAATCGTATGCACCCTACCACCATCGCAACCCTCATCGCCTACACCTTTTGGGCTGATTTGCGCGTTTTGCAGGCCTGCACCCAGCTTACCCCAGATCAATTCGTGCACCCCGTGATGCCCGACCCAGGCTGGCACACGTTGCGTGGCACACTGGTACATGCCCTCGATACCGCCTATGGTTGGCGGATGGCGCTGACGGGGCAAGAAGATCGCACAATTATCAATGAGACAGATTTTGCTGATGTAGCGAGCCTGACACAACGCTGGCAACAAGAGCAAACTGCGTGGCACGCATACGTGGCACAGTTGAGCGAGACAGACATCAATGCGGTGTGGTGGCAGCACGAGCAATATCGGCGCACCCGCTGGCAGACCATCATGCACGTGGTCAACGACCTGACCCACCACCGTAGCGAAGCCGCTACTATTTTGACTGGCTTTGGGTGTTCACCGGGCGAGCTCGATTTCGACTTGTTTGTGGTGGACGTGTTGCCACAACAGCAGGCATAAAAGTATTGACGGGATTGAGCCACCGCAAATTCACAGAGAATTTGTGGTGGTTTGCGTCCTGTTATTTTCCCAATATGATATGGTGGCCAGGCACGTATGCCATCACAATCAAAAAATCGCCGGTAGGGCTGCGCCGAACGGATGTAACAACGCTTATTCACGTCGCAGCGCACCTGTTTTCACAAAAAAAACATAAATCTACCCCTGCATCATCTGGACCACCACATCAGGCGCCACCGCACCGGCCCGGGCCCCCAGCCCAGCCACACAAATGGCGGCGGCGGCGTTGGCAAAGGCGGCGGCGGATTTGATATCGTGGCCTTGGGATCGGGCATACAAAAAGCTACTACAAAACGTATCGCCCGCCCCGGTCACATCAACCACGGCCACGTTCAATCCTGGTACCTGCACCGTTTCGTGGGGGGTAAACACGATGCACCCCTGTGCCGCGAGCGTCACCACCACCAACTCGATCCCATAAGACAGCAACCGAGCGGCGGCATCCTGTGGCGCCAAATCGCCCCGATAGCGATCAAAGCCCACTTGATTAAAAAAGGCGATGTCGAGGTGGGCGAAGCGCTCGTCGGCGCCGTCTTGCAGGTAGTCGACGTCGAGGTCGTAGGCTATTTTGGCACCGCGGGCGCGGCAATAATCGATGATGGCCAGACTGTCCATGGCGCCACAGCGGAGCAGATCGAATTCGACGGGCGTAGAATAAATCAGCTCGGCCTGGGCCAGCACTTCCAACTGCGCCGGCGTAATGTCGATGTGGGTGATGCCCATGGTGGGGATGAGTACGGTATGCTCGTCACCTACCAAAAAAATCATACATTTGGCGTCGGGTAGCGTATCGTCAAACACCACCAACGAGGTATCGACGCCACTTTTTTGCAAATCCGCCAACAACAATTGGGTAATCGCACCGCTGTTGAGCATGGCCAAAAACTTCACTTCCAGTCCCAAGGCTGCCGCCACGCAGGCGGCGTTGGCAATCATGCCACCGGGGACGGCGGGCAAGGCGCGCACAATGGCTTTGTCTTGGATGGTGGGCCAATAGTCGGCGCGGTAGTATTCGTCGAGGGCCACATCGCCCACAAACACGGCATATCCCATTGCAGATTCCTTTCTGATGATGGTTATGCCCATCATACCCTGATTGCGAGTTGACGGCACCGCCAAACTTTGCCAAGATGGAGTGCGCACGCGTTTTGGCAGGGAGCAGATTTTGACGTATCTTATCACTGGGTGTACCCACATCAACGACTTGGTCTATGCCGATGGGCACACGGTGGTGGCCCAACTAGGCGGCTCGCTTTATGCCGTCAATGGCTGCAAAACCTACTGCGATGATGTGCTGTTTGTGACCACCGCCGGCCCCGATTTCACTGACTACTTCGCTGATTACTATGCCGCCAATCAGCTTTCGACCGCTGGCGTGCACCAGGTGCTCCCGCGCACCCAATACAACCTCCTCAGCTACCAATCCGACGGACGCTGGCACGAACACTCTAAATACGGGGCCGACTTTGCGGCGCAATGGGGGGCAACGGCACTCATCCAAGCGGCCCAGGTGTTGCCGTTCGCCAGCACCCAGACCCGCGGCATCTACCTCGAGTCGGGGGTGACTGAGCCGATTTGGGCCGACCTCGGCGCTATCCGGGCCGCCGCCCCCCACGCCAAAATCATGTGGGAGGTGGCGGGTTGGGATATCGACGACCCGGCGCTCCACGACACCATCGCCGCCTGCATAGACCAGGTGGACATTTATTCCATCAATTTACCCGAATCTATGGCGTACTTTGGCACCGTGAGTGAAGCCGAGTCGTTGGCGGCGATTTTGGCGCTAGGCAAGCCGTGTCTGTTTCGGGTAGGCACCAAAGGGGC
Source organism: Roseiflexaceae bacterium UBA965 (assembly GCA_002292925.1). Classification (GTDB taxonomy): domain Bacteria; phylum Chloroflexota; class Chloroflexia; order Chloroflexales; family Roseiflexaceae; genus UBA965. The sequence goes on from DBCF01000056.1 coordinate 10,866, forward strand.
CTATATGGTGCAGGCGGGCCAGGCCTACTTTGCGCCGTCGTACGACCTCGATCAAAGCATCGACCCCACCGGGTGTGGTAATTGCGCTACCGGGGCGGCCTTGTACGGTTACGCCGAAGGATTGCATCCATGGCGCACCGTAGTGCTGGCCAATCTGGCGGCGGCCCTCAATGCGCGCCAATATGGACCGTATCCGGTGTACACGCCGTCGCTCCGTGCCGAACTCCTACGCCGCGCTGATAATGAATGGATGCGACTGACAAAGGAAAGTAACGATGTTTCTTGACCTGTTCCC
>DBCF01000056.1:11199-14395 GCA_002292925.1 Roseiflexaceae bacterium UBA965
CGCCCCAAACCAATCATGGCCATGTTGCACCTCAAAGGGGACACCCGCGACGACATCTTGGCTCGAGCGGTGCGCGAAGCCGACATCTATGCCGCCGGTGGGGTCGATGCCATGATTGTCGAAGATTATTATGGCGACAGTACTGATGTCGAACGGGTGCTGGCGGTGCTGGCCCGTGAACGGCCGCACTACATCATCGGTGTGAATGTGCTCGACGATTTCGCCAAAAGCTACGCGCTGGCGGCGCAGTACGGTGCCAAATTCATGCAGGTCGACTCGATTTGTGGGCATCTCGCTCCTGACGACGAGCCGGCCTACTTTGCCATGATTGATGGTTATCGGCGTGGGGGCAGCGTCGCCGTGATTGGCGGTGTGCGCTTCAAATATCAGCCCTATTTGTCGGGGCGTAGCCTCGACGCCGATTTGACCATTAGCCGAGCGCACTGCGATGCGATTGCGGTAACGGGAGCGGGGACGGGAGTGGACACCGACATGCAAAAAATCCACGAATTCCGCACCATTCTCGGCGACTTCCCGCTGGTGATTGGGGCGGGTATGACGGTGGCTCAAGTGGCTGACAAACTCGCAGTTGCCGATGCCGCCATTGTGGGCAGTACCTTCAAAGATACCCGCAAAGATGCAGGTGAGGTCAGCGCAGCGCATGTACAAGAATTCATGGCGGCGGTAGATCAGATCCGGTAGGAGGCTGAGATGGTATTAGAAGTGGCGATGTTGGATGTCAAAACGGGGCAGAACGTGGCGTTTGAGGCGGCGTTTCAACAGGCCGCCCCGCTGATTGCGTCCATTCCGGGATATGTGTCGCATGAATTACAACATTGTATCGAAAATCCCCAGCGTTATCTGTTGTTGGCGTAGTGGCTGACTCTCGAAGCGCACACGGTTGGCTTCCGCCAATCAGCGCAGTACCAAGAATGGAAACGCCTGCTCCATCATTTTTATGATTCATTCCCCACCGTCGAACACTATGTCGCCGTCGAGCCACGGGCGACGGTGGTGTCAGCTGGCGAGTAATTGCATGTGCGCACGCGTGAGAAAAACGCAGGAGGAGAATCACATAGTGATTCCCCTCCTGCGACATGACAACATGTAGGTGCGTTAATCCGCGTTATTCGGGACGGACATTCTCGGCACGCGGGCCTTTGGGGCCGCTTCCCACGTTGTATGTCACTTTCTGTCCCTCTTGCAAATCTTCGAAACGAACGCCTTCCACACTACTCATATGGAAAAACAAATCATTGCCACCTGCGTCAACAATAAATCCGAACCCTTTGTCGGTTAATCGTTTGATTGTACCTTGTTCCATTGTTCCGCTCCTCTGAAATATAATCCAACTTCGGTTTTGATACCTACACAAATTAAAGGTGGTATGAAAATAATTTTAACACATACTGACCTTATCTACGCCAAAATACCGAAATCTAGTGTTATTCGTGGGGAATTGGAGTGTATACCGGATTTTTCTTGTCAGACTATGCCGATTGCAGGTGGAATTGAAAATAGAAAATGCACAATTGAAAATTACGATTGTATTCTAGGTATGCTATCAAACCGGAGCGCGCTCATAGTGCCATTGATTGCTACCGGCCTGCGACGCTGTGCGTCCACCGGCTTGTCGACCTCGCTGAACGTAGTGCTAGCGATTAATGCGCCGTTTATGGAGTGTCTACGTGTGACAAACTAGTTTGTGGAGTGTATAATCTGTTTCACACTCCACAAAACACTTGTTTGTCACGCAGATTTTCTATTTTTTGCGTAACAAAAAAGAGCAATGTGGAGGTATCGTTGGTAAGGAGGAGAAATGCAACCATACATTCCAGACATACTGCCGTTACCCAGACTAGACCTTAGTCGACTCGTACGCCTGATTGGACCTGCCAACGCAGCGCTTGCGCGTTATGACGGATTATTACAAAGTATCCCCAATCCGGCACTTATGCTCGCACCCCTGACTACGCGTGAGGCGGTGTTATCGTCAAAAATTGAAGGCACACAAGCTACCGTTGACGAGGTACTGGCACAAGATGCCGGTATCATGCAGCAAGGCGAGAAATATCAGGATATCCAAGAAATCAATAATTACCGCCATGCGTTACAGATTGCCCATAATCACCTCAAAGACTACCCGATCCGGCTCAGCTTTGTGCAGGGTTTACACCGTGAACTCATGAGTAGTGTACGTGGCCAAGACAAAACACCCGGAGAGTTTCGTCGTGAACAAAACTGGATCGGTCGGGCTGGTTGCACCATCGCGCAGGCGACTTTTGTGCCACCAAACCCACTACAGCTCCGTGACCATTTACAGGCATGGGAGCATTACATCAATAGCGACGATCATGATGTGTTATTACAAACTGCGGTTATGCATGCACAATTCGAGTTGTTGCATCCCTTCAAAGATGGCAACGGACGGATTGGGCGTATCTTGATTCCGCTTTTTCTCTATCAAAAACAGACGCTATCGCAGCCGATGTTTTATCTCTCTGAATATCTTGAATCACATCGTGAAGAATACTATGAGCGATTGCAGTCGATATCAACCGACGGTGATTGGGACGGCTGGATTGGTTTCTTTCTGCAGGCGATTATCACGCAGGCCACCCACAATAGTGCCAGAGTCACCGCAATTCGTGTATTGTACGAAGAGATGAAGCATGAAATTCTTGCAGTCACCCATTCTCAATATGCGGTACATCTGCTCGACGCGCTGTTCAACAAGCCAATTTTTCGCACATCAGATTTAGCCAAGTATTTGTTTGAGGTGCATGGTATTCATGAAAAAACCGTGCCGAATTTGTTACGCAGTATCCGTGACACCGGCATGTTGCGTGTCATCAAACCAGGGAGTGGCCGTCGGCCTGCGACGCTGTGCGTCCACCGGCTTGTCGACCTCGCTGAACGTAGTGCTAGCGATTAATGTGCCGTTTGTGGAGTGTCTACGTGTGACAAACTAGTTTGTGGAGTGCGAAATCAATTTTACGCTCCACAAACAATGTGATTGTTACGCATAAAATAAAAATTCTGCGTGACAACGAAAAACAGCGAGGCATTGGATGTCCGTGTTGATTGTCGCGCATAGTGTACTCAGCGCACACGGAGGCGCACCTACTGCACATTTTGCACGCTTCTTACGTCGTCGGCGTCATTGCATGACGCTGGGGTGGTGCACTTCACACTT
>DBCF01000157.1:0-5450 GCA_002292925.1 Roseiflexaceae bacterium UBA965
GATTTGCCAGCGCCCAATCGCACGCACAGCCGATTCGACTGCCTCGAATAGCGCCCGCGCCACCCCGCGCCCCTGCGCATCAGGATGCGTACAAATCCAGTAGAGATCAGCCGTACCTGCAGTCAAGTCAGTAGGTCCCCAACAGGCAAAGCCGTACAGACGATCCGCATCACGGCACACCAAAAAATTGTACCCCGATACCTGCGGATCATCCATGTACCCCGCAAATAATTCGGCCACCGTAGCCACTTCAGCGCCACTAAATACTCCCGCAGCCTGGGTGCACGCCATAATCTCGGCTTCGTCTGTCGGCGCTGCTTGCGTAATTGTCCAGTAAGTTTTCATTTATGCCGGCATCCGTGCCACGGCCAATGCCAGAATCTGTGCGATAAATTGTGCATATGTATACCCCGCCTGATTACTCGCCAGCGCTAATTTTCCATCAAAGTCAATCCCCGGATTTGCATTGACATCAATCACATAGGGTATGCCTCGGCTGAGCCGGATATCAATCCGACCATAATCACGCAAGCCACAGGCGCAATAGGCGGCAATCGCTTCTTGGCGGAGCTGGGCATAGAGCGCAGGCGCAATTGTTTTTGGGAAGTGCCAGCCCGCATTGCTATGCCACAAGTGTTGATACAACGGATTCGTCACATTCCATTTGGCTTCAAACGTGCAAAGTTGGTCGTGATAATCCGCAATCCCCGTATAATCGATGGCACTCACCGGGAACAACGTTATGTCATCGCCGTTGCCCCATAATCCCACATGGTATTCGATACCATCCAAAAATGCTTCGATTAATACCGGTGCTTGATATTGTGCCGCAATTAAATCAACTTGCTCCTGTAATTGGGCCAGGGTATCGACCACCGACGCACGACTGATGCCTTGCGAACTATGGGCGTGGGCAGGCTTGACAATCGCTGGAAAGAATTGCCACGCAATGTCCTGCGCACAATCTACCACCTGGGCTGGCGGCGTCGCCACTGCTGCCGCAACGAGTGCCTGCGTGATACGTTCTTTTTGTTCCCCAAACCGGAGCGCTGATGCGCTACTGCCAGTATAGGTATAGCCGAGTTGCTCCAACAAAAACACCGGGGTCGCATAATCGTTTTCATTTGAGCCCCAGCCCTCACACCAATTAAGCACCACATGCGTCCGAGGATCATATGGCGCCAAGGCGTTGTGGAGCGTGTCGGCACTGACCTGAAGGTGGTGCGCGACAATCCCCATGGTCTGCAACCCTGCCATCAACACAATCACCGCTTGGGGCGTACTAATGTTAATGGATTCCTGCCAGGCCGTCGTATCACTCGTCAACACCAGTACCGTGGGGGGCTGCGGGAGGTGCGCCGCTACGCGGATAAATGCATTGGAATCTGACATCATCACTCCTCCATTCTGCATAAAAAACAGCACCCACTAGTATCATTATCACATGTCACTAGTGGTACTCGATTTATCACAGGCGGATAGCACATGGCACGCTATTTGCGGGTCATCGATACGGCGAGGTAGCCAGTAATCCCCACCGGCAATACCCACCAAGCAGGCACGCCCATCCGCACGAACATGGCCGTCACAGCCAACCCCACCACCACTGCCACCGCGATGCGCCAATCATCACCGACGATGAAGTCAATCCAAAACTCGGCAAAGGCAATAATGTACTTCATGCCACCCTCATTGCCGGTGGCACCCGCAATTGCCGCACCAACACAAACGCCACGATGGCATAGAATCCAAGCAACCCGAGCAACGCCAAATCAGTACCAGGCCACTCGACTCCCACCCCCTCGGCCGCCCAAAAGGTACCGAAGCTGGTTAACAACAACCCCACCACATATTTAAGGGTGTTTTCGGGCACTCGACTGAGTGGACGATTAAGCAATACCCCCGCCAGCAACACGATAATCAAGGCTGCGGCGGCGCCCCACACCGCCAGCCCGACGTTTTGTTGAGCCACCCCAAAGGTAATCGTAATAAAGGCTACTTCTAACCCTTCGAGAAAGACACCCTTGAAACAAATCGTAAACGCATACCAATCGAGGCCAGCCCGTTCGTCACGCCCATGTTTGCGTGCTTCGGCTTGCTCTGCTGCAAAAATTGCATCTTCGTCGTGCATTGCTTTGCGTCCCGAGGCTCGCAAAATCGCCTTGCGCAACCATTGCAACCCGAAAATCAGCATCAATGTGCCCACCACCAACTGCATCGAGTGAATTGGCACCAACGCAATCGCCGGCCCCAAAATCGCCACAATCACGGCGAGGCTAGCCAACGCTGCCAACGTCCCAATCAACGCCGACCGCCAGCCGCGGGTAATCCCCGTCGCCAACACAATCGTCAAGGCCTCGACCATTTCGACCGCACATGCCAGAAATGTCGACGTCACCAAAAAGATCTGACTCGTGGTCATCAAAATCCTTTACATATTCCACCTACCTAGTATACGCACTACAATAGCACGTTTTTGGCAACTCAAAGCACCACACACCTACGCCGGAATCAACCCCAACACCTCATCAATTAATCCACCTAATTGCTCATATTGATGCGCAAAACGATCAGGATGCGACGTCGGGTACAAAATATCTGTCACTCGTGTCACAAATGATGCGGGCAATACCGCAAATTTTTCACAATAATACAAATTATTGCCGTCACCCACAAAATAGGTCTGATTGAGTGCAAACAGTACCTGCATGATGTCGTTGATGAGCCGGGGCGTAATACTCGCCAAAAAAACCACATCCCCACGTGCAACTTTGTTGCGGTAATGATAATCGTGCCTCCAGTAGCGCAACGACTCAGCATATTTTTTGAAAATTGCCTGTTGTAACGCTACGGGATAAGGCGTCAAACGCGCCTGCCACATCGCAATCAGCCCGTCGGGATCACTAATCACGGCTTGATTGGCAATGTCGGTCAAAAAATGATAGCCCCACAAGGTCCAGACATGGTCGACCTTGGGCAAATCGCCCCGCAACCAGCTATCGAGTTGGGCATCGATATCGGCCACGGTGCGCACCCACACATAGTCGATATTGACACCCATATCACGCCAGCGCTCCACCGCCGCACAAAACGCCGGCCAAGTGGGGGATTCGGCGCTATACGGTTTGCCCACGGTCTCGTCACAAAACAAACGAAAGTCGATATCGGAGCGTTCATCGGCGGTCTGTTTGCCCCGCGACCCACCCATCGTTACCGCACAACGTCCACTCCCCATCGCCAAAATCAACGGCACACATTCGGCAATTACTTGATCAAGTTGCGACATCGTTGTCCTCCTTGTGTTTAGCGTAATCCGGCCACCACCTGACCGATTTTGGTTAATGCAGTGCGCACCTTGTCTGCTTCATAGCCCACCGTGATGCGCAGATGCCCTTCGGCTCCCAGCGTACTGCCTGGCGCCACCAATACTGATGCTTGTTGGCGAATCGCTTCGGCCACATCATACGACAGCATTTCGCGGTGGTAGCGCACAAAGGCGATGCTGGTGGCTTGGGCGGGTTGCAGACTAAACACCCCTACCTGTGTCGCCAACCATTCGTGCAACACGGCCAAGCCCGCTTGGGTGATTTGGCGTTGACGTTGCAACAGTTGCAGTCGCTTGGCCGGCTTGAGGGCGATTTCGGCCAGGGTCATACTCGGGGCGGCCGCCGCAATCACAGCATATTCGTGGCGGCGCCACAATTCTTCGGCCATGTCAGGGGTCGTCAGCGCCCAACCCACCCGTAATCCACTCAGACCATATGCTTTCGAGAAACTGTTGGTGCAGATGACCCGGTCGTACATCCCCCAAAACGTGGGGGTATCGGCCACACCAGGATGCTCGGTGCCGTGATAGACCTCGTCGACGTGCAACCACGCCCCTACCCGGGCGCAGGCCGCTACTACCCGTAGCATTTCGTCGCGGGTCATCACCGTCCCTGTCGGATTGTTGGGGTTGACAATCGCCACCAGCTTGGTGCGCGGGTTCACCACCCGGTCTAGGGCATCGAGGTCGATGCGCCAGCCAGCATCGGCGCGCAACGGCAAATCCCGTACCACACACCCCATGTTTTGGGCGGTACCCCAGATTTGGCGGTAGCCGGGGGTCATTACCACCACTTCATCACCTGGCACTAACAAGGTCTGACAGACCATGCTATTGGCTTGCGACGCACCTACTGTCACCAACACATTGGCGGCGGTGGCACCGGTATACAAATCAGCGATGCCGCCACGTAAGGCCGTCGTGCCATTGACTTCGGGATAAAACAGACCCGTATCGAGCAACGATTCTATTTCATCTTCGTTGAGCCATTCGCGGGTCGTGACACACTTGACACTACTATCGGCCAAATTATAGGCCACGTTCCGTTCGTGGAGCGATTGATAATGTTCGAGGGCAAAAGGAACAAAATTGGTCATATCGATGCGTCCATTTCATTATTAGTGGGGCTACGCTTATTGTACGATAATCTAGCCAACCTATTCATCTATCGCTTCTGTATACCTACCACACAAACTGTTCTTTCAAAAATACGGAGACTACCACATTGACAAGCAATTACCCACAATGCTACAGTAACGGTATATCCATCAATTTTTAACAAATTTTTCACCCTGTACACAAGGATTTTTATGTCAAATCAAACCCCATTGCCGTTTTTGTTAATCAATGAGCAACCAGCGTGGCAAATGCCCGAGCTCCCAAGTCTACGCAAACTGCCCGCCCACGCCACCTTTTGGCCATTCCCGTCGGCACAAGCAGCCTTTGGGCGGGTCGCCGAGCAATCGTCACTGGTGCATAGCCTCAACGGCAACTGGGATTTCACCTTGTTTGACACTCCCTACGAAGTCACTGCCGAAGCCCTCCGCACCGCCCCGTGGCGCCAATTAGCCGTCCCCGGCAATTGGACCATGCAGCTGCGCCACGAGCCGTGGGACGGCGAGTCGTTTATGCGCCCGCATTACACCAACATTCAAATGCCCTTTGCCGAAACCTTCCCGCACCTGCCGGCCACAATCGCCACCGGCGTCTATCGCACCCGCCTGCGTGTGCCCAGTGCCTGGGCCGAACAACGGGTGGTGCTCCATTTTGCAGGGTGTGAAGGGGCCTTGTTTGTCTATCTCAACGGCGCATTTGTGGGCTTCAACAAAGATAGTCGTACCCCCGCCGAATACGACATCACCGAATTGGTTCAATTGGGCGGCGAATACGAATTACTGTGTGTCAACCCGCGTTATTCCGATGCCAGTTGGCTCGAAGACCAAGACCACTGGTGGCAGGCCGGGATTCACCGTGATGTCTACCTCTACACCACGCCCACCACGTTTTTGCAAGATATCACCGTGCAAACCGACCTCGCCGATGATTTCAGCACAGGCACCCTGCGCGTCCACACCACCGTACGCACCCTCGGGCAACAAGCCAGTGGCACCATCCACATGCAGTT
>DBCF01000157.1:5514-6414 GCA_002292925.1 Roseiflexaceae bacterium UBA965
ATGGGGCATACCAGTAGCGACACCGCCAATGCGACGCTCATGGCGACTGTTGATCAGCCCGATTGCTGGAACACCGAAACACCCCACCTCTACACCTTGATTGTCACCCTCGACGCCGCCGGTACCAGCATCAGCACGGCGGTGCGCATCGGCTTCCGCATCGTCGATATCACCAACCGCGAATTGCGCGTCAATCGTCAGCCAATTTTTGTGCATGGTGTCAATTATCACGAGCACAGCGATGAATTCGGCAAAGCAGTACCACGAGCCATGATGGAGCGCGACATCCAAACGATGAAGGCCCACAACATCAACGCCGTACGCTGCTCGCACTACCCCAACCACCCCTATTGGCTCGATTTGTGTGACCAATACGGGCTATTTGTGGTCGATGAAGCCAATATTGAGCATCATGCCCTGCTCCGCCTCAGCCAAGAATCGCGGGTCAGTGCCGCCTATCTCGAACGGGTCAGCAACATGGTGGCACGTGACAAAAACCACCCCAGCGTGATTGTTTGGTCACTCGGCAACGAAAGTGGTTACGGTATCAACCACGAAACCAGCGCCGCCTGGATTCGCCATACCGACCCCACCCGCCCCATCCAATACGAAGGGGCAGTCAGTCCATTCAACAACGACCAAAGCATCACCTTCAACGGTACGTTAGATCATTGGAAGCGGGGGCATACCGTCACCGACATTGTGGCCCCCATGTATGCCCCCATCAGCGACATCGTGAAATGGGTCAGCACCACCAATGATCCGCGGCCCTTGATTTTGTGTGAATACGCTCACGCCATGGGCAATAGTAGCGGCTCGCTGGCCGACTATTACGCCGCATTCGAGCAACATCACGGCCTACAAGGGGGCTTCATCTGGGAATGGCTCGACCACGGCATC
>DBCF01000046.1:0-3959 GCA_002292925.1 Roseiflexaceae bacterium UBA965
GTCACCCGCACATCTACCGTCACCCGCACGGCGACGCACACCCGCACGGCGACGCGCACCGCTACCCGGACGAACACACGTACAAGCACGCGTACCGCTACCGCCACACGTACCGCTACTGCCACGCGGACGAACACGCGCACCGCTACCGCTACTGCCACGCGGACGAACACGCGCACCGCTACCGCCACGCGCACCGCTACCGCCACGCGCACTCCCATAATAACAACCGTGGCATGTTCGATTAGTGGCACATTTACGATTGCCGACAATGTAGTTACCGAAAACAATGCCTGTACTGGCACTGCAATTATCCCCGCAAGTGTTACATCTATTGGCAATAATGCGTTCGCTGACGCAACCGCACTCACGGCCATCACCATCCCCGCAAGTGTGACGTCAATCGGGAATGGTGCATTTGCTACGGGATATTACGGAACCAGCGCCCTCACTTCCGTTACCTTCGCATCCGGTAGCCAACTCACATCCATCGGCGAACATGCGTTCGCTGAAACAAGCGCCCTTACGTCGATTACCATCCCCGCAGGGGTCACTTCCCTCGAGTATAATACGTTCGGTAACAGCGCCATTAACTCGGTGACATTTGCAGTCGGGAGTCAACTCACTTCTATCAAGACATTTGCGTTCGCGAGCACAAACGCCCTTACGTCGATTACTATCCCCGCAGGGGTCACATCCATTGGGGGGGCTGCGTTCATGTTAAGCACCCTCACTTCAGTTACCTTCGCAGCTGGTAGCCAACTCACCACTATCGAGGATAGCGCGTTCTATGACGCATACAACCTCACGGCTATTACCATCCCAGCAGGTGTGACGACAATCGGGAATAGTGCGTTCGAGAAGGCAACTGCACTGAAAAGCGTCTATTTCTTGGGGAACAAACCGACACTAGGCACTGATGTATTTAAAGATGTCACCAATGCTACGGCATATATATTGCCTACGGCAACGGGATATCCTGCTGTGGGAAGTCTGATGGAAGGTCTGACCATTGCAGTGTGAACAGTGTAACTCCTACATACTACTGCCACACGCTCGCCATACTTATGGTGAGCGTGTGGCAGTTTTGGGAGTCGAACAACTCAGACTATTCGGTCAGTGACGACAATCGTAGGCACTAATACACGTAGACTTGGATGTGATATACCCAAACGTTCAGCATTTACAACGGGCAACTCTGTCACACATCGTGACGGAGATTGCCCGTTCGCTCGTAAATCGTGGTATAGCCGGAGTGCTTATCCTGTCACGCTCATACTCGTAGCAACATTCATCACAAAGGTCACTTGCACGCTCGCCCCCACCACCAAATTACCGTTGATGGCTTCGCCACCGAGGCGAGCATTGCGGGGTGTGGCTTCGCTGGTGATTTGATAGCTGACGTCGACCATGATGGTGCCATGAATACTAATCGTTTGAATCGCCAAAATCGTGGCGGTGCGCGAGCCTGCCATAATCATTAAAGACCTACTTTCGTTTATTGATCAAATACAAAACGTTGGATTGCGGCGGCCACCGCCCCTGCTTCAGCCAATGGCCCTACCCAATTGGCGACGGCCTTGACGGTGGCGTGGGCGTTGGCCGGTGCCACGCCGATGCGGGCCGCCTGCACCATCGCCAAATCGGCTTCGGCATCCCCAATTGCCAACACATCGTGCCAATCGAGCCCCCGTTGCTGGCACCACGCCAGCAGGGCGGCTTCTTTGGTGGCGGTTGGTGTGGTAATCACAGCATCTTCGAGCACACCGTCTCGATTGAAATGCTTGGCGATGCGTAGGGGTAGATGCGCAATGGCAGCTTCGAGGGCATGGACATGATGTGCTTCGGCAACGATAATCCGGGTAATGGCGTGGTGCTGACTGACGCTGGTGGCGTTTTCGGCATGATGAGTGTCTGGATCAAACGACGACAATTCTTTAATCGCACCTGCCGTGGCATAGTTGGTGCCGGTACTGGTGAGTAGTAGCGGAATCGCGTGGTGATCGGCGGTTTGGGCGATGATATGCATGATGTCAGCGGGAATGGCGATGGCGGCCACGCATTGTCCCGTGGCGTCATAGGTGGTAGCGCCCCCTTCGCAAATCAACGGACAAGCAAAATTGAGCTGGTCGGCGATTTCTTTGGCTGACGAATATTTGCGCACCGTCGCGAGCACCACATGGATGCCCTGTTGGTGGGCGGCGGTGAGAGCCGCACGGTTTTGTGGGGGCAAGTGCCCCCGCCAAATTAAGGTACTGTCGATATCGCTGACAATCAGGCGAATAGCGTTGTTGTTCATGCGCCCCACTCAGCGTTTTGTTCGACACCATACCCATTGCTCCGGAGTGTCTCGATCACCGTCTGACCATGCATCATGTCACGCACCTCGAGGATGAGTTCGATGCCGACGCGGTCGATGGGCACCAGCCAGGTGGCACGGCGATGGAAAATATCAACCACATTCGCCCCACTATCTGCCACCACCCGCAACAGCGGCGCCAAATTGCCGGGGCGGTCAGCCACCAACACTTTGAGCATTAGGTAGCGCCCTTGTTTGACCAATACTTGCTCGATGACGCGGGTCAAAAAATTGGGATCAATATTGCCGCCACAGAGCAAATTACACACCACGTCATTCGGTGATAACGGAATCAGCCCGGCCATCAAGGCAGCCAACCCGGCGGCTCCAGCCCCTTCGACCACGAGGTGTAATGAGCGGGCGGCATGGGTGATGGCCGCAGCGATTTGGTCATCATCGACGGTGACCACGTCATCCACAAAATGATTGATGATGGCGAGGGTCAATTCCCCCGGTTGCTTGACGGCAATCCCATCGGCGATGGTGCGCACGCTGTCGACCCGCACGGGGTGGCCCGCTGCCAGTGAAGGGCGCACGGCATCACAGCCGGCCGCCTGCACGCCGATAATCCGAGCAGTCGAGCCGAGGGCTCGCAAGGCGGTGGCGATGCCGCCAATCAGCCCACCACCACCAATGGGGACGACGATGACGGTGGCATTGGCGAGATTGGCAAAAATTTCGAGGCCGATGGTACCTTGGCCCGCAATCACGTTGCGATCGTTGAAGGCATGGATAAAGGTTAGATTGCGCTCGGCTTCGATTTGGCGGGCAGTGATTCCCGCATCATCAAAGGTCGCCCCCGACAACACCACTTCGGCACCCAGTGCCCGGGTGGCGGTGATTTTGGTGAGCGGCGCATGTTCGGGCATCACAATCACTGCCGGCACCCCAAATAATTTGGCAGCCAACGCCACCCCTTGGGCATGATTGCCGGCAGAGTTGGTGACCACACCCCGTTGGCGGGCGGCGTCATCGAGATTGCGGATGGCGTTGTAGGCCCCGCGTACCTTAAATGACCCCGAGCGTTGCAATGATTCTGCTTTGTGAAAAATCTGGGCGCCCAGTTGGGTCGACAAACTGTCGTCGGGCAAAATTGGCGTGGCGATGATGACGTCGCGTAGGACGGCATGGGCTGCTTGGATATCGGCAAGGGTGATAGTCATGATTCAGCGCCGTTCACTAATTTTTTCGGCCAGATTGGCCGCCCGTGCCGCCAAAATCTGGAACTGTTTGGCGAGGGCGGGTTGGCTAGCGTCTTGGGCAGCGGCCATGATGACACCACAGGCCGTCTGGAGCTTATTGAGCTGAGCTTTGTCACCCGCCAAATGACGCTCGGTGATGGCCCGCTCGATGTATGTAGCAAGTTGTTCGTTGGTCATAGAGGCCTTCTCTCAATATTCCTCACGCAGAGAAATATCATTCGCGGCGCTAATCCGTTTCGCACAGTACATTTTAATTGTATACCCGTTGTATCCTCTGCGTGCCCTGTGCGAACCAATGACAATCCTTTTCCGCGTGAGATAAAACAGCATTTCGCATGAGCAGGCATTTATCGGAATGATATACACTACTGCTGGGAGATTGCACAGTCGCTTCGCTC
>DBCF01000046.1:3988-6520 GCA_002292925.1 Roseiflexaceae bacterium UBA965
ATGACGTATGGTGGGGTCTCTGCGGCCTCTGTGCCCGCTGTGCGAGATAAGCGAGATAAGCGAGATGTCTCTGCGTGCTCTGTGCGAGCCAAAGACAATCCCCCGCTACGCCGGCAATTGGAGAAAACGGGGTAATTGTTCATCCCAGGCGGCCCGCTGGGCACTCGGTTCGATAATCGTCGGCGGGTAAGATTCGGCGATAATCCGGCGGCCGGTGGCCAAATCGGGAATTACACCGATGGTGATGGCTTGGATGAGCACATTGCCCAAGGCTGTCGCTTCAACTGGCCCGGCCACCACCGGCAGATTGCAGGCATCGGCGGTAAAACGATTGAGCAATTGGTTTTGGCTACCGCCTCCTACAATCCGCACTGTATTGATATGGTTGCCACTCAGTTGGCTGAGGGTGTCGAGCACGGTTCGGTAGCGCAACGCCAAACTTTCGAGACAACAGCGTACAATCGCACCAGGGGTTTGGGGCACCGTGATGCTGTTGCGTTGGCAATATGCTTGGATGGCACTGGGCATATCGTCGGGGTTGAGGAAGTCGTGGGCATCGGGATTGATGATGCTGGCAAATGCCGGCGCCCCACTCGCCAGCGCCATTAATTCATCCCAGCTATACTCGTGCCCTTGGCGTTGCCAACTACGTCGGCATTCTTGGAGCAACCATAGCCCGGCAATGTTTTTGAGCAAACGGATGGTGCCATCGATACCACCCTCGTTGGTGAAGTTGACCGCCCGAGCCGTGGCCGAAACCACCGGCGCGGCGATTTCCATCCCCATCAAACTCCACGTGCCACTACTAATGTAGGCACTGTGGGGGTCGAGTCCCGGGATGGCCGCAATCGCCGCACCGGTATCGTGGGTGGCGCCGGCAATCACCGGTGGTGCACTGGTCAGCCCGGTATCGGCACAGACGCTGGCCAGCAACGGCCCCAAAATCGTGCCCGGCATAATCACTTTGGGTAACATCTGGCGGGGGATGTCGATCCGCTCCAGCATATCGCCTGCCCAGTCACGGGTATGGCAATCGAGCATTTGGGTAGTCGAGGCGTTGGTGTATTCGGCCACCGCCACGCCCGACATCCAATAATGCAATAAATCGGGCACCAACAACAATTTGTCAGCATGGCTGAGTTGTGGATCTTGACTCATGCGCATACTCAACAACTGGTAGAGCGTATTGATTTGCATGAACTGAATGCCAGTCGTCGCAAAAATATCATCACTCGCCACGCGGGCAAAGGCGTGCGCCAACATGCCGTCGGTGCGGTGGTCGCGGTAGCAGGTGGGGTTGGCGATGAGGCGACCTTGGCTGTCGAGTAAGCCATAGTCGACGCCCCAACTATCGACCGAAATGCCGGCCAGCGGCGCGCCACCGCGACTAGTGTGGGTGCGAATCCCCGCCAAAATATGATTCCAAATCCCCAAAATGTCCCAGTGCTGGCGATTGTGCACTGCAATCGGGCCGTTTTCGAAGCGCGTAAGTGGTTCAATCGAGATGCGGGCGCCATCCCAGCGCCCCAGCATGACGCGCCCCCCCGAGGCGCCGAGGTCAACCGCCAAAAAATGATCGATAGGCATCGTACTATCCTCTTTGATATGCGAGCATGTGTGGTGTGTCCGCTACACGAATAATTGGGCTTGCATGATGGTGATGGCTTGGCCGATGAGTTTGACGCGGTCGCCGACTAATTTTGTCCGCACAATTCCACCCCGGGCCGAGCGTTGCGCCCCGATGAGTTCCGTTTTGCCCAAAATCTCACCCCAGTAGGGTGCCAAACAACAATGCGCCGAGCCGGTCACCGGGTCTTCGCCGATGCCTGCCCCTGCGCCAAAAAACCGCGACACAAAATCAATCCCGGCCGTGCTACTTGGCGCCGTCAAAATAATCCCGCGGGTGTCGACTGTGGCCAGCCGGACATGATCGGGGATATAGTCAACGACTTGGGCTTCAGTTTCTACCAGCACCATGATGTCCATGCGATTTTGGCCAACCCATAGTGGCGTAAATCCCAAGGCGTCGTTGAGGGCGGCAAATGTAGCGATTTGGTGCGGGGCCTCGTTGGGGAAGTCGAGGGTAA
Source organism: Roseiflexaceae bacterium UBA965 (assembly GCA_002292925.1). Taxonomy (GTDB): domain Bacteria; phylum Chloroflexota; class Chloroflexia; order Chloroflexales; family Roseiflexaceae; genus UBA965. The sequence goes on from DBCF01000046.1 coordinate 6,076, forward strand.
TCCAGCCATCGGCATAGCTGGCAGTTAAAATTCCGCTACGGGTGGTGAATTGGAGTGCTTCGCTGGGATCGGCGTAGCCGTGGGCCCAGAGCGCATGGGCACTGGCGAGGGTGGCGTGGCCACACAAATCGACTTCGACGGTGGGCGTAAACCAGCGCAGGCTCCACACATCGCCGACCTTCCACAAGAATGCCGTTTCGGACAGGTTCATCTCGAGGGCGACTTGTTGCATCCAGATTGCATCGCGGGGCCCGTCGAGGGGGCATACTGCCGCCGGGTTGCCGGCAAAGGGCTGATTGGTAAAGGCATCTACGGTAAATAATGTCGTTGACATGGTGTTGTTCCTTCCATAGGTGAGTGGTGCTATTTTACCGTGAATTGGAGAATGTTATTTATTTATCTCGCACAGAGACCTACCATGCGTCATTGCATGGGAGCGAAGCGA
>DBCF01000046.1:6546-6669 GCA_002292925.1 Roseiflexaceae bacterium UBA965
CGAAGCGACTGTGCAATCTCCGAGTGGTAGCGTATATTCTTCCGATAAATACCTGTGTATGCGAAATGCCGATTTATCTCGCACAGAGGCCGCTGAGGACGCAGAGACCCCACCATACGTCAT
>DBCF01000046.1:6700-6954 GCA_002292925.1 Roseiflexaceae bacterium UBA965
CGAAGCGACTGTGCAATCTCCGAGCGGTAGGGTATATTCTTCCGATAAATGCCTGTGTTTGCGAAATACCGATGTATCTCACGCGGAGGCGCGGAGCACGCGGAGATGTTTGTTACTTCCTACTTTATACTTCACGCTTCCTCCTTCATTGTTTTGGTATACTACAACCGATTAAAGCGCATTAGAGGAAAGTAATTATGCGTACGATTACCGTGCTCGAACACATCACGATGGATGGCATCATCCAAGCCCCT
>DBCF01000112.1 GCA_002292925.1 Roseiflexaceae bacterium UBA965
AATTGTTGGATCAAGGCACTCAATCCCAAGGTGTCATTGGCACGCCCACGCAACATCAACAAGCCACTATAAATATCCATAATATACAAAATATCTTGCAGGCCCCCAGCGCGTTGCAAAAAGTCAAACGCTATTTGCAGATCTCGGCGTGTTTCGGCGTATTTGCCTTCAAGCACATTGACCGCAGCCAAGCGCAAGGCACAGCCTGCAATATTCATGGGGATGTGCAGGCGCGTAAATTCTGCTTGGGCAAACTGCAAATATTGGCGGGCATCATTGAAGTTACCTGCCGTAATCAAAATTAAACCACGATTGTAAGAGGCATCGAGTAACCCGAGCGTTACACCATAGGTGCGAAAGAGTTCGAGTGCTTTATCGCTGTGCGCCAAGGCATCACGCAGATTACCTTTGATAAAGTGCATGTAGGCATACATGTCGTGGGCACGTGCGAGCCACGATACATGTTGATTTTGCGCAAAATAATCAATTGCCTGGTCCATGTACAGACATAATTCGGCAAAAGGAATGGTATTGGCTTCATCGACATCAATCAAGGAATTCATACCGATTTCGATAACAACCCGCCCCCACAAAAACGGCATGGCATTTTGTTCGGTGAAGCGCTTGGCACGTTGTAGATAACTCATCGCCAAACTAAACATGCCACGGGCGCTATACAGACTGCCTGCCACAAATGATAATTGGGCGCTGAGGGGGTGCATATCACCGAGCACCACCATACAGCGTTCTACTTGACTAATCGCCGTGGTACTCAGGCCATGGCGCCCCCACAAGGTGTGCCAATTAATCAAAATCGTGGCTGCTTCGACGGTCATGGCCCGTTGCAGGAGCTGTGTCACCACATGCAACGTCAAAATAACATCGTTGGTCTTGTAAAACGTGCTCGCATCATGGCGGGCATCTTCCCAAGAAATACTGATGATACCGAGCGGTTTCACCACATCACGCAACAGATTACGGTAGGTTTCTTCGGGAACAATCCGCACCAACACTTGGCGAATCACCGCATGCACCACGTAGTATTCGTCATCGCTGATAATCCGATAAATCACGCGGCGCTGGTCTAATGCGGCGAGTTGTTGCGCGAGGTTTTCTTCGCTCACCCCAAACACACTGGTAGCCATCATGGTCAAAAAGCGGGTCGTCACAGGAACCGTACAGAGACTAAGCAAGCCAAGGATGCGCATTTCAATAGGGCTCAACACCGCCAAGGTACGTTCGACAAAATCATGTTTGGGCAAGGCCTGGGGACCGAGTGCCACGGCATTGGCAATCATGCCAATCAGCAACGGATTGCCGGCGACTGCTTGACACGACTCGAGTACGTATTCGGGTTCGACATATTGGCCACCCGCTTGGGTAAAAATCCGCATAAACAACTGACACGCTGATGACTTAATGTGATCACTTTGGAGCGGTGCCAAGGTCCGTTCGTGATAATTTGGCACGTGCGTAGTCACACCAACTTTGCGCGAGGTGATAATGCACCGTACCGTCGGCAAATGCACCATAATCTGATCAATCAGTGTTGCGGGGCGGATTTGCGATTCGTCTTCGTCATCAACATTATCAATAAACAGATAGGGTTGTTCGTTTTGCAACACCATTTTGAGGCGGAGCAAAATCGGTTCATTAGCGATTGGTTTGACACGAAACACAAACGCCAACTGCTCATAGAGTTGGGCCAGCGAGGTAATGCCATTGGCATCGAGATAGTAGGTTTTTTGGCCATGGTGGGCTTCATAGCGCCGCATCAACTCAAACGCCACGGCGGTTTTGCCAATCCCCGCCGCACCCGTCAATACAATATTGGTGCGGGCGATGACGAGGTGGTTGAGCTCGTCAATCACACTATTGCGCCCAATCAATGCTAGCTGTACCGTTGTTTTGGGGGTATAAAAGCCGTAACGCTGGAGGGCTTCTTGCCAAATGTCAGGGGCAAAATAGCCGGCAAACGACTGTACTGCACTGATTGGTACGCGCACGGCCACCATCAAGTCAAACAATTCATCAGCGGTGAAAATATGCGCATCGTAGTCAAACAACACTGCCACCACCGCCGTAAAGACATCAAGCGTTGGCCCAATATCACGGTCGGGGCGAGTCATAAACATATCGTCGAAGCGGGCCCGACTGACACGGATACCCCGTTGTTGCAAGGCCTGCAACACATCTGCGAGGTAGATGCGTTGCGCACGCAGTCGCACAAACGCTTGCCGCATCAACGCAATCGTTTTGGTTTTATCAAAAAACAACTCACTCATCATCACTCAAATACTCGTGTAGCGTTGCAATTGATTCAAGCTGATTTTATCATGAATACTGAACATCACTGCGATTATTTCGTCAGCTAATGCATGAATAGCACGTTCCTATTCTGCATCCTCCCAGGTCGGTTTTTCCCAGCCAAAGTCAATGGCATGGCGTTTCAAGTGGGATTTGAGGTTGGGATCGTTTTCGATAAGTTCGACAATCCGGCTCAAGGCACCATTGAGGGCATCTTGCATACCATCGGGGTATTTGGCGAGGCGGGCTGGGTCGACATCAAAAATCAACGGCACATGGAAGCGGCTATAACCGTCACTGGTGGTTTGGGGGGGCATAG
>DBCF01000259.1:0-9084 GCA_002292925.1 Roseiflexaceae bacterium UBA965
GTCATTGCATGGCGCCAAAGGCGCAGTGCAATCTCCGTGCAGAAGCGGACGATGTCATATCTCTATGCAGGGAGATTCCACGCTATGGGTGCGAGCACCCTGCATGGAATGACGCTGGGGCGGGGACACTTCCTCCTTCCAGCTTCAAACTTCCTAATTCACATAGTAATCCCCCCATAGGCTCAGCCTATGGGGGGATTATCCGTGCGAATTATTGATTGAGGGCTTCGGTCGTGTTGTTGATCATGAAAATCACGCGTTCGCCGATATTGGTGGTGCGGTCGGCGAGGCGTTCGAGCATATAGGTGATTTCGATCAAAATCAAGCCACTTTCGAGGGTGGCCACGTCGCGTTTAATCATATCGCGGATTTGGGCGTTGGCTTCGTCTTCGAGCGCGTCGACTTGGGCATCGATGTCTGACAAGCCACGGGCCACGGTGATATCACGTTTGACAAAAGCATCGAGGCTCTGAGTCAACATCTGGTGCGACAATTCACCCATACGGCCAATGGTGGCAGGGATGGGGACAATCGGGGTTTGGTTGAGGAGCACGGTGACGCGCTTGGCGATGCCTTTGGCATAATCGCCGGCCCGCTCAAGCTCGCTGGCAATGGCGCTGGTGGCGAGGAGCGTGCGTAGATCACTGGCGACGGGTTGCTGGGTGGCGATGAGCTCAAAAATCTGCTCGTCGATGGCCACGTGGGTGCGGTCGATTTCGCGGTCGCCAGCCACCACATTGGTGGCCAATTCGGCGTCTGCAGTGGTCAAGGCACGCATCGCATCGGCGAGGCCGTGTTCGACACGACTCCCAATGCGTAATAAATCGTCGTGGACGTTCTGAAGTTGCCGTGCATAGCGATGCCGCATGTCGAATCCTTTCTCAACGGTATACACACACACATTGAATGAATGAGTATGCTATACTGATAATGGTTGTGTGTGCATTGTAATGCATTACCATCTGTTAATAATGCTTTATTATACAGTAATTTGACTAAATTACCGTTAAGCCTTGGTTGTATTGCTGTTGTGTATATCGATGAGGTGCTGGTTACTATGCGTGATCGTCGTTTAATTCGTAATTTCAGTATTATCGCTCACATCGATCATGGCAAAACCACGCTCTCTGATCGGTTCCTCGAAGTCACGGGTACGGTGTCAGGGCGTGACCGCCGCGATCAATTGCTCGACGGGATGGACCTCGAGCGCGAAAAGGGCATCACCATCAAGGCCAAAGCGGTGCGCATGGAATATACCGCACCTGATGGGTTGACCTACGAAATGAATCTCATCGACTGCCCCGGGCACGTCGACTTTACCTACGAAGTATCACGGGCCTTGGCCGCCTGCGAAGGCGCCGTCCTCGTGGTCGATGCCTCACAAGGGGTCGAAGCCCAAACCCTCGCCAATGTTTATTTGGCGCTCGAAAACAACCTCGAAATTGTCCCTGTGCTCAACAAAATCGACCTTCCCGGCGCCCATCCTGATTTTGTGGCGGCCGAAGTCGAACGGATTTTGGGTGTGCCCGCAGCCGGTGTGTTGCGGGCTTCCGCCAAAAACGGCATTGGCATCAAAGAAATCCTCGATGCGGTGATCGAACGCGTACCACCACCCGAAGGCGAAACCGACGTCCCCATGCGCGCTTTGATTTTTGACTCCCATTACGATGTCTACAAAGGCGTAATCGCCTATGTGCGCGTCATCGAAGGGATTTTGACCAGCAATACCAAAGTGCGCTTTATGGGCTCGGGTGTCGATGCCGATGCCCTCGAAATCGGCTACTTCCACCCCACCATGATTGCCGTTGATTCGCTCGGACCCGGCGAAGTAGGCTATATTGCCACCGGCCTCAAGCAAATCGGTGATGTGCAGGTGGGCGATACCGTTACGATGTCGGCAGACCAAGCCAGCGAAGCGTTGGCCGGCTACCGCGCCGCCAAACCGGTGGTCTTTGCCGGGTTGTACCCCGTCGAATCCAATGCCTATATTGAGCTCCGCGAAGCCCTCGAGAAATTGTCGCTTAACGATGCTGCCTTGACCTTTGCCCCCGAAAAATCTGCGGCCTTGGGATTTGGTTTCCGTTGTGGCTTTTTGGGCTTGTTGCATATGGAAATCGTGCGCGAGCGCCTCGAACGCGAATACAACCTCACCTTGCTGATTACTGCACCCAGCGTGGAATATAACGTGATGTTGCATACCGGCGAAATGGTGGCGGTGGCCAATCCTTCTGAGATGCCCGATGTCGCCTTGATTGACTGCATCGAAGAGCCGGTGATGATGATTACCGTGATTGTCCCCACCAAATACATCGGTGCAGTGATGGAATTGGTGACGGGTAAGCGTGGTGTTTTTGAAGCGATGGACCACCTCGACCCGCAACGGGTATCGCTCAAATACCGCATTCCCTTGGGCGAAATCGTGATTGACTTCTACGATCAACTCAAGTCGCGCACCCAAGGATATGCGTCACTCGACTATGTGTTGTCGGGCTACCAAGTCTCTGATTTGGTCAAACTGGACGTGTTGGTCAATCACCACCCCGTCGACGCCTTGTCGTTGATTGTGCACAAAGACAACGCTTATCATCAAGGCAAGCAGTTGGTGGAGCGCCTGCGCAAACTCATCCCCCGCCAAATGTTTGAAGTGCCCATCCAAGCGGCGGTGGGGAGTCGGATTATTTCGCGTGAGTCGATTCGGGCCATGCGCAAAGACGTGTTGGCCAAATGTTATGGTGGCGATATTTCTCGTAAGCGCAAATTGCTCGAAAAGCAAAAAGAGGGCAAGAAGCGCATGAAAATGGTCGGTAACGTCGAAATCCCCCAAGAGGCCTTTATGGCAGTGCTGTCACTCGACAGCGACGGCGGCGACGATTAAGCAGATATATACGGCAACAGTTGTTGTCATAGAGAGGAGCTGCCTGATGCAGCGTGTTGTACGATGGGTAAGTTTGTTGGTATTGGGAATGCTCCTCGTGGCCTGTGGCAACCCCATGGATCTCGTCAATCCCCCCGCAGCCCGGGTCAATTCCAAAGTATTGACCAAAACTGAACTAAATACCCGGATTGATCGCCTCGAAGTGGGGATGAAGAAAAACCCTGATCCAAATATGAAGCAACCCACCCGGGCCGAATTGACGGCTATGGTTACCGAGCAGTTTGTGGTGCAAAATGTGTTGATTGATTTGGCCACGCAGAAAAAAATCTCGGCGACTACTAGTGAAGTCGATGCCCAAGTCGAAGAGTTTCGTGCCGCTGTTGCCCAAAATTCCAAAGAAGATTTCGACATGGTGATTAGTGACCAACTCGGCTTCAAAGACTCCAAAGACGTAGGGTTCCGCGAGTTTTGCACCTACTTCTTGGTGCAAAAACGCTTGGCCGAGACATTGGTCACCACCGATACGGTGACGGCCGAAATTCGTGCTGAACTCGAAGCTCAAGCCGCCAACAAAGAACTCCAAGCCAATGGGGCACATATTTTGGTGGCCGACGAAGCACTTGCCAAAACCATTATCGAAGAACTCAACAACGGTGGCGATTTCGCCGCTTTGGCCGCCAAATATTCTACTGACCCCGGGAGCAAAGACAATGGCGGCGATTTGGGGTGGGTTGGCAAAGGCCAATTTGTGCCCGAATTCGAAAAAGCCTTGTTTGATGACCTCAAGGTGGGTGAATTGACGCCAGCACCGGTGAAGTCGCAATTTGGCTACCACGTCATCAAATTGCTGGGTCGCGAAGAGCGTGGCCAGTTTGATATGGCCAATATCGACAGCGAAATTGGTAATCGGTTGCCCTCGACTATCAACCAACGCCGTAGCGAAGAAATCGCCAAACTCATCGATGCCGAACGCAAAAAAGCCACTGACGAAAAACGCATTGAAGTCGCCCCCACCGAAGTCGTCGTGACGCCTTCAGTTGATGCCGCGACTGCCCCCACCGCCACGCCTGCCCCGTAATTGGGCTAGCAGGCTAATGACCGCTCGTGTGGCTTACCCCACACGAGCGGTTTTTTGTGGTGTGCTGGCAGGTGACGCCGTATAATACGCACAGATACAGATTCCTATTTGCCCTGTGTCGTTGACATAACACCAAAGGCAATGACGATGATTACGATTATTGGACTAGGGGCCGCGGCGCAATTACCACCGATTGCTGCGTCATTACGGCAGTTGCCGTGGTACGCCCGCACCCAACACCACCCGGCGTTGGTGGGGGTGGCGCTAGCCGGTACATTTGATGCGGTGCTCGATACCCCTGCTGCTGCCCAGCAGATTGTCACGCAGTTGTTGGGGTTGGCGGGCGATGTGGTTTATCTGGTGCCCGGGCATCCCTTGTTGGCTGATGCCAGCGTACGGCTGTTGGGTGCGCAGGCACCCCACCAATTCACGCTGGCCGAAAGTTTTTTCCCCAATGAAATATGGCATCGGGCGGTGGGAGTAATGCCGACCACTGCTGGTGTGCAGTATTGTGATGCCCTCGATTTGGTGCCGCAGGTGGATGAGCGCGCCTCGTGGGCCACGTTTCATGCCAAATTCCCTTATGCCCACCCCGTGGCACCGTTGCCGGTGCACCCAGGCAGTGTGGCCTGGCTGACCAATGTGCATGGTGTGCAGCTGTTGCAACAGGTGGTGCTCCAGCTTCAGCAGGTCTATGTGCCGAGTCACCCGGTGGCGGTGGTGCATGGCGACGGGCATGTGCAACACGGCACGTTGATTGATGCGACGGTGCTGGTGCGCGAATTCCCGGTGACGCTCTATCTGGCGGCGGCCGAGCCGCTGGCCAATCAACGTAGTGCCGACGGTATCGCCTATGTGATTACGCGCTTGCTGGGGCCGGGTGGTTGCCCGTGGGACCACGAACAAACGCCCCAATCGTTGCGCCGTACTTTGCTCGAAGAGACCTACGAAGCCATCGATGCCCTTGATCGCGGCGACGATGCCAGTTTGCTCGAAGAGCTGGGTGACGTATTGCTCAATATTTTGATGCAGGCCGAAATGGCCCGCCAAGCGGGGCGCTTTAGTATGGGCGATGTCTATACCCAAGTCACGGCCAAATTCATCCGCCGGCATCCCCATGTGTTTGGTGATGTGTCGGCCGCCGATAGTGAAGCGGTATTGCAAAACTGGTACCGCATCAAACAAAGCGAAGGGGGCAGTGATACCCCCAAAAGCCCCTTGGCGGGAGTGCCATTGGCGTTACCAGCCTTGACGGCCACCATGGCCTTGCTCAACAAATCAAAACGGCATGGCGTGACCATTACTGACCCTGGCGCGTCGCCCCTGACCGCTGATCAACTGGGGGCGCAGTTGTTTGATTTGGCTACTCACGCCATGCTCCACGATATCGACGCCGAAGCGGCCTTGCGTGAAGTCAATGCCCGCTATCGCCGCCGCGTCGATGCCTTGTTTGCTCGCGACCAGCATTTGCAGGGTCAGACCCAGGAGTTGTGGCACGATGCCGATCGCGACGCATGAAATAGTCCTCGATATGCAGGTGGAATTGCGCAAACCACATGCCTGTGGCGGGGCGACGTGGCAGGTGGTGCGGGTGGGGGTCGATATCGGCCTGCGCTGTCTGCAATGCCAACACCGCGTGACATTGCCCCGCGATCAATTTGTGCGCCAAGTGCGCCGCGTGGTCTCAACACCGCCGCCAGGAGAACCAAAGGAATAGGCTGTGACCAAACCAACGGTATTATTTATTATTGGCCAAACGGCAGTAGGCAAAAGTGCCTTGGCGCTGAATGTGGCGGCGCAGCATAACGGCGAAATTATTTCGGCCGATTCACGCCAAATCTACCGCCAGATGGATATCGGCACGGCCAAGCCGACCAGTGCCGAATTGGCGCAGGTGCCCCACCACATCATCGATGTCGTAGCGCCCGATCAGGTGTTTACCTTGGCGCAATATCGCGATGCCGCTCTGGCCCAGATTGCCGCTATTGCCACCCGTGGACGCTTGCCGATGGTGGTGGGGGGCACGGGGCAGTACGTGGCGGCCTTGCTCGAAGGCTGGAGCATCCCCGAATTACCCCCCAACGAGGTGTTGCGGGCCGAACTCGCTGCCCGGGCGGCCCGTGATGGCGGGGCTGATTTGTATGCCCAATTGCAGCTCCTTGACCCAGTGGCCGCTGCGAGTATTCATGCAACCAATGTGCGGCGGGTGATGCGGGCGCTCGAGGTGTGTCTAATCACCGGCCAGCCGTTTTCGCAATTGCGCCAAGTGCAGGAACTGACCTTTGTGCCGCGGGTGGTGTGGTTGACCAGTGACACGCCAGCGCTGTACGCCCGCATCGATCAGCGGGTCGACGTCATGATGCAAGCCGGGCTGTTGGCCGAGGTTGAATCGTTGCGGGCGGCGGGGTACGGTTGGGAATTGCCGGCCATGTCGGGGATTGGCTACCGCGAATTCATGCCGTATTTCGCAGGTGAATCAACGCTGGCTGCGGTGGTGGAACGGATTAAATTCAATACCCATGCTTTTGCGCGCCGCCAAGCGACGTGGTTTCGGCGCTTTGACAGTCATCAGACGGCGAGTAGTGATTTGGCGGAAATCAGGCGCATTATGCAGGCGTCGTGATAGTGCTATTGGTGGGTGCACCAGTGTATTGGCGAAAGGGATTTTTTATGAAAACCATCGCTCGTAGCTGTATTTATTGGCTATTGGCGTTGATATTGACGGTAAGTGTGCATGCCGATACATCGCTCGCCGTCGCTCCGATTGTGCAATTCAACCCCAATACGGGTTGTTTTTGGCGTGGCCGTGACGGGGTGGCGCATCGCTTTGAGCTGGTCAAGCATTGGCAAAATTTGCGCTGGGCCGAGGCGGTGAATTTTGCCGCTAGCCGGCAATACAAAGGGGTCAAAGGGAACTTGGCGACCATCACGGTGGGTGGCGAAGATTATTGTGTGCGGACCATGATGCTCAATCGAATGCCTTGGCTCGACGGTAACGGGGCCTGGCTGGGGGGACATGACATCAATGCCCAACGTCAATTCCGCTGGGCGGTCGGTGCCGCCAAAAACAGTGCCGTCAATCGCAATTTGTTTTTGTGGCACACCGGCCAACCCGACAATCCGGTGACGGAACGTTGCCTTGGCTATATGGTCCGGGGCGGCTGGATTGGTGGCAATAATTACCCGTGTGATTCGGTGATTAGCGACCCCTACTTCCGCGAAAAAATGCGCCACTACATTGTCGAATATCGCGCCAAAGGCACGGCGCTGAATCCGTAGGGGGCTGGTCTCAAAAAAATAACAGCCACGAGTCGACGACAAATCGACTCGTGGCTGTTACTGTATATCCCCTACCCCACGACCTCTGCCACCGGATGATCCTGACCCACAAAGTGCACGGCACTCTTGGCGGCCTCGAGGATGGTCAGCAAGCCACTACCGGGGTGCACGGCTCCACCCACAAAGTAGAGCCCTGGCATCCAGTCGGCCCGGATGTGCGGGCGCAATGGCCCCAGCTGGCCCCAATTGTGGCTCAGATTGAATGCCGCGCCTTTGAAGACGTGGAATTCGTCTTGCCACGTCTCGGCCACATAGCAGGTTTCGCTGACGATATGATCGGCCACATCGTCGTACCCTAGTAGTGCCATGCGCTCGATGATGTAGTCGCGGTAGCGCTGTTTGTTGGCTTCCCAATCGATGCCAGCATCGGTATTGGGGATGGGGACGAGCACAAACAACGAGCTGTGCCCTGCTGGCGCACTGGCCGGATTGATAATCGTTGGATTACACACATAAAACGACGGGTCGCTGTCATCAAGCGCCGAATCGTCGATATAGGGCGCTTCTTTGCTCCGGATATGCTCCGACAAATAGAGCTGGTGATGCGCCAAATCGGGGTATTGTTTGTCGACACCCAGATACAGCATGAACGTCGAGCACGAAAAGCGCATCGAGTTGAGTTTTTTGTCGGTATAGGGTCCCCGTTGATTGGGTGCCAAAATATGCGTGACGGCATGCCCTAAATCAGCGTTGAGCACGACAATCTCGGCGCTGACCTCTTTGCCGCTCGCCAACCGAATCCCACGCACCTTGTTTTGGGTGGTGAGCACGCCACTCACCTTGCTGTTGTAGTGGATGGTCACCCCGAGGTCGCGGGCCGCATTGGCAAACCCTTGTACCAAGGCTGCAAAGCCCCCTTCGGGATACCAAATGCCTTCTTCGAACTCCAACCAGGCCACCAAACTAAAGACGCTGGCGCATTTGGTGGGGTGCATGCCCAAATATTTGGCGGGGTAACTCAAGCCATAGACGAGGCGCTCATCTTTGAAATAATTCCAAAAATGATCGTACAACGTCTCCCATGGGCGGAAGCCCAGCGCCTGCCAGATTTCTTTGGGGTTGAGATAGCCCAAAATCGAGCGCACCGGCGTGCCCAAATAGGGCCCGTAGCCCATCACGTTTTTGCGGATGTGCTCGGCATACCAGCGGTCAAAGGCCTCGGGCAAATCGTCACGCCATGCGGCGAGCTGCGCCCGGAAGTTGTCGAGGTTCGAGTCGAGGTCGAGGATGCTGTTGTCCCAAAACTTTAAGCGGGTATTGGGGCTGACCCGCTTGAGCGTGACATAATCTTCGAACCGCAAGCCACAGTCGTTAAATAATTCTTGATAGACACGGGGTACTTGCAAAATTGTCGGGCCGGTGTCGAAATAATAGCCGTCTTTGTTGAAACCGCGGGTACGCCCACCTGGGCGATCTTCGGATTCGTAGAGGTGGACGTCGTAGCCGGCTTTGGCAAATCGCATGGCAGAGGTCAGTCCGCCGGGTCCGGCACCAACAATGATGAGTTTGGGTTTGGCCATATCGTCCTCGCTTTTGGTTGATTTTGGCATCTGTGAGGATATAAAAGGTTACCAACCCGTAGAGACGCAGCCTGCTGCGTCTCTACGGGTTCATATTAGGGAATTGCGTAGCGGGCGATGCTGCCATCACGCTTACCCACGGCAATTTCGGTGCCATCGGGGTTAACGCCGAGGGCGGTAATCCCGTCGCCTTGCCCAAGGGTGGCCACGATTTTGCCATCAAGGGTGTGGCAGGTGATATTCCCGATATAATCGGCGGCGACCAGCAAATT
>DBCF01000259.1:9101-20669 GCA_002292925.1 Roseiflexaceae bacterium UBA965
ATGACTTTGACGACGGCAAACCCAGCCGATTCTTTGCTGGTGATGGTCGCGCTGGCCGTGACCGCATTGAGTGGGCGCACTTCAATGCTGTTTTTGGCCGTCAATACCACGATTTGTTGCGAATCGGTCATGAAATCAACGGAGCCGATATCTTCGTCACTGTGGAATAGTAACGAACGCGATGCCACATCCCACACCTCGTACCCCGGTTTTTCGCCACCCCCAATAACCGCCAATAGATTCCCATTGGGGGCAAATTCTGCCATCTGGACATTGGTGAGAGTGGTCTGTAGACTGAACGGTGTGCCCATTGCGTCGATACGCCATATTTGGATGGTTGTACTGGTCCCTACCGCCAAGTATTTACCATCACGCGAGGCGGCCAGCGACAGTGGTGTGCCGTCTAGCCCTTGGATGGATTGGGGCGTGCTTGATTCGGGGGTGTACAAACTGATTGTGTCGCTGGCGGTAATCATGGCAAAGCGATTGGTGCCGAGGAAGGCAATGTTTTGGGCGATGCCATTCAACCCCGCCAAAAACAAGTTGTCTGCTTTGTCGGTTTGTTGTAGGCGGAGCATGCCGTTGAACCCACTCGCCGCCAATACTTTTCCATCATTGGAATAGCGGATGCCAGTGGGGATGCCTTGGCCGACCCGAAAGGTACCGATGATTTGTTGGCTGGCCATGTCCCAAATCAACAGGCGCCCTTCTTGGTCGCTGGTGCTGACGAGACGGTTGCCATCGGGCTCGAGTGATATCCCAAAAATACTCAACTGGTGTTGGTTGTAGGTGGCTTTTTGGGTGCCACTAGCGACATCCCACACACAAATCAACCCGTCCAACCCGGCACTATAGAGCACGGTGCCGTCGGTGCTGAGCTGGAGCCCGCGGATGGTAATCCAACTGGTATGCCCACTCAAGGTACGGATGGTTTGCCCCGTTTGGGCATTGAGCATGGTGACTAGTCCATTGGTGGCGCCCACAAACAGTGATTTGCCATCAGGAGTCCACACCAGCCCAGTCGCCCAATAGCGATTTTTTTGGGGGTCATTGGCGTTGATTGGGGTCTGGAAGGTAAAGCCTTCGATGGGTTGACCGGTGGTGGTATCCCACAAGCGTACGGAGCCGTCACGTGCGGCGGTGGCCAATTGTGTGCCATCGGATGACCACGCAAGCCCCCCAATCAAGTCGGTATGCCCAGTCAAGGTGTAGATGGTGCGTTGGCTGGCGGTATCCCATATGCGCACACTCAAATCAGTGCTGCCACTCGCCAATCGTTTGCCGTCTGGACTAAAAATCACGTTGCGAATCCAGCCTTCGTGGCCACGCAAGGTATAGGCTTCGACACTGTTGGTGACATCCCAGACATGGATGACGGAATCGTTGCTGGCACCGCTGGCGAGATAGCGCCCATCGGGCGACCACGCCAAGCTGGTGACATTGCCGACATGCCCACGAAACACGGCCGTTTCGCTGAATTGTTCGACTTCGTGGATCGAAACACTATCGCCTGCCGCAATGGCAATAGCCTGCCCGTTAGGTGCCCATGCCGCTGGACCAAAGGTAGTACTGGTGATGACGTTACTCACTTGCAGGTTAGCTGCGTTTGTGTCGTCAATCGCCTTGTTACTACTCGTGATGGTCGGGATGCGGGTGGGCGTCGCTGCCACGATGGCCTTGCTACTGCTCGGCACGGGCGTGGGGGTCGTGACAGCGAAATTAAAAGAACTTGCGAAGCTTCCCCCCCATAGTGACCGCAACGGGCTACCTGGCAATACCAATGCCAGCACAATACAGAGCATCACTGCCAAAATCGTCAAGGTAATCGCTGCTGCTACCAAGCATCCCATCCGCATGTTGCTTGATGATGCGCCGGATTGTACGACGGGAATGGTGCCCGCGACGGGTGGTGGGGTATAGTTACCAGCAAGCACGCTACTAGCCGGCTTGGTTTCAGCAACGGGGGCCGGGGCAGCGTTGAGAATTCCACTGTCGACACCGGGACCGGGTTCACGCGTGCCAAGGGTTTGGATGGTGTCGAGCGAAATCTGCATTTCAGCAGCACTCTGATAGCGATTTGATACCCGAGTTTGCAACGCCCGCAACAACACCTGCTCAAACATTTCGTTGAGACTGGGGTTGTGTGTGCGTGGTGCAATTAGTTTGGCGCCACTCGCTTGCACTTCGGGGGTCAGGGGTGCGACCCCGGTGCTGGCAAAGTAGACTAAGGCGGCAATGGCATACATGTCACTCGCCGGGCTACTGCCACTACTGGGGACTTCGGGGGCGCGGTAGGGTGAGGCAGATGCGCTGGCTCCGCGCATCATGGCAAACGGCGTCAGCATCCATTGCCCGTCATCGCGCACGATGATGTCACTGGGGGCGGGGGTGCCGAGGTAGAGCGCCGGGGTCTGGCTATGCAGTTGGCGTACCACGGCGAGAATGCGCGTCATTTGGCTAGTGACTTCGGTTTGGGTCAAGGCGCCGTTACGCATGCGCACTGTTTGGCCCAAATCGTGCCCTTGGGGGGCACTACTCACCGCAATAAAACCAGTTTCGGTGATGGCGTGGCTGATGAGTGGCAACAACGCCGGGTCACTGATGGTGGCGAGGCGTTCGCTTTGCTGGCTGAGTTGTTGTTGGATTGCGGCATCGCTGGTGGTCCATTCGGCGACATAGACCAAGGCTCCGCTTTGGTCATCGCGACAACAAAACACTGCCGCGCCGGCTTGTTCATCAATGGCGTATATCACGCGGTAGCGACCGTGGATGACGCGCTCAGGTAGCGACATGGTAGACCTCATTACACTGGGTGGGACGCTGTCCCACTAAAGAATCCCGTTAGCCTTGGCCTGATCAATGCGTTCGATGACTCGGCGTGCACTGCGAATTGAACCTTCAATCGACGCCATAAACTCTTGTTGGGTGTAATCACCCGTCAAAAAGAAATTCGTGATGGGGGTGGCTTGGTCGGGGCGGTATTGCTCGACCCCTGGGCGCGCCGAATAGACCGAATTGGGGATGCGCACCACGTGTGATTTGAGCAACTTGGATGTGCGGGCCAGCGGGTGTAATTCACCAAACTCGGTAAGTACCGTTTCAATCACCTCGGCATCGCTACGGCGCATCAATTCTTCGGCAGGAGCAACCACCAATTCGATAATCGAACCGCGGCCTTGGTGATAGTCGGGTGATACGCGGGTCAAATCGGCGTACACGCTAATGTGCGTCCCCGAACTAAAAATCAAGTTGTTGACGTCGGTGACGAATTGGTCGAAATGGAGTTGCACCGTAATCACCGGTTGCCCCTTGAGGTATTTGAGGTTGTCGAGCACCGCGTGTTTGCGCATCGAGGCCGGCAATACTTTGCGCAGACTGTGTACTGGCATGGCTGATACCACGAGGTCGGCGTGGATTTCTTCGCCGTTTTCGAGGCGCACGCCATTGACTTTGTTGGCGGCTTCATCATGCAAAAAATCAACCACTTTGCTGTTGAAACGGATATTGACCCCTTTGCTTTGCAAGCGGGCCATCAAGGGGTCCCACAAGCGTTCTTGGGGCGAGCCTTTGACCAAGCCCATTTTGGGGGCATTGGTTTCTTTGGCGAAATGGAGCAACGCGGTCAACACTAATTTGGCTGACACGGTGTCACATTTTTGGAAGTTGAGTGCCAAGGCCATGGCATCCATGACTTTGTCGATGGTGCTTTGTCCCATGCCATTGGCCAAATGCCACTCTTTGTAGGTGATATTGGCTTGTTGGTCGAGGTAGGCTTGTGAGCCAAAAATTGGCTTAATCAGCCCCCGGCCCATACGCAGTTTTTCGCCCCAGGTCATTAGTTCGCTTTTGGCGACACCCATCAGGCCATTAAGGGGGGCGGGCAAGCCTTCGACGAATTCAATCGAGGCGTATTTGCCACCTTTTAGGGCAAAAATCATCTCAGCTGGCTTCCAATCAAAACTATCAGCCAAATCGACTTCCGCAAGGAAGTCAAGTAAGTTGTGATAGGCACCAAAAAAGACATGCAAGCCACTTTCGACCCAGTCGCCATCAGGGTCACGCCACGCCGACACTTTGCCGCCCGGGACATCGCGTTTTTCGAGTAAGGTAACTTGGTAACCGCGATCATTGAGCCATTTTGCGGTGGCGAATCCAGCCGGTCCCGCGCCTGCAATGACGACATGCATAGTTTTTTCCTTCTTTGTTACAGTGAATTGAATGGTGATTGCTTATTGTTTGCGAATCAACACTTTGTCGATGCGGAGACCATCCATGTCCATGACCTCGAGGCGCCAGCCATGAGCTTCAACGACAGTGCCTGCTTGGGGAATGTACCCGAGGAGCGTTAGCACATACCCCGCCAACGTATCAAAACGGGCACTATCGGCGTCTTGGACTACCAACTCGGTGCGTTGTACGACTTCATCGATGCTGGTGATGCCATCAACCAAAAACGACCCGTCGTCACGTTTGACAATATGTTGCGATGCCACATCGTCGTATTCGTCGGCAATATCACCGACGATTTCTTCGAGCACATCTTCGAGGGTGATAACGCCCTCGACGGTCCCTAATTCACCTACCACCACCGCCAAATGTTGTTGGTTTTTTTTGAACAACGCCAGCAGGGTGGCAGCCCGGCTTTGTTCGGGCACAAACAACGGTGGGCGCATGGCGGTCCGTACGGTCACATTGAGTTCACCACTGCGGACCAAGCGCAAAATGTCGCGGGCATGGACGACGCCAACGACGTGGTCGAGGTCTTTTTCATATACTGGCGCCCGCGAGAACCCACTATTGAGCAAGTCGTCAACCACTGCGCTAAGCAAGGCGTTGGCTTCGAGTCCATAGACGTCGGTGCGTGGGGTCATCACTTGGCGCACAGTCAATTCACCAAGGCTAAAAACACTCTCGATAATTTCGCGTTCGTGGTGCTCTACGGCGCCACTTTGAGTACCTTCACGCACCAATTGGCGGATGTCGTCTTCGGTTACGGCACTGTTGTTGGTGGTGTGTTGGCCAAAGAGTCGGAGCAAAACTTCGGTTGAGCCGGTCAAAATCGCCACTAACGGCCGCGTAACGGTCGAGATAATCGTCATCGGTACAGCCATGCGCACGGCAATCCATTCGGCGTGTTGCAACGCCATCCGTTTGGGGACGAGTTCGCCAATTACGAGTGACAAATACGACAGCCCGAGTACCACAATTGCGAGTGACACGGTATCTGCTTGATTGCCGATATAGGGAAGTGTCGTCACAAATGGGGTTATCAGTGCGGCAATACTTGCTCCCCCAAAGACGCCAGTCAACGTGCTAATCACGGTAATGCCAACTTGTACGGTTGACAACAAGCGATTGGGGTCATCTTGGAGCGCCAAGGCTGCCACTGCACGGCTATCACCGTCGTCGGCTTTTTGTTGGAGCCGGCCACGACGCGCCGATACCATGGCAAGTTCAGTCCCCGAAAAAATCCCGTTCGCAATGACTAGCATAAAAATCAGAAACAGCTCGCCACCCATTACACATACTCACATAAAAAAATCTATTAGTACTATAGCAGTTTCTCATGAGAATATGATAAATTCCTGAACTATTTTAACGATACAGCGGTTGATTTGCGTGTCTTTTGGATGCGAACAAACGGTATCATGCCAAAGGAGGTACCGCATGTGGGAACGATTTTGGCAACTGTTATTCCCTGACCGATGTCATGGGTGTGGCTGTTTTGGGGCATTGTTGTGTCAGGCATGTGTGGCACAATTTACCCGCTATGTTGGCGATATACCAGTGTGTGGCGCAACGACTTTCACCATTGCCTTTGTATATACGGGGGTACTTCGCTCGGCGATTTTGGCAGTCAAATACGCCCGCCAACGCCGCCTTGGCACTGCACTAGGGCAACACTTGGCGGCACAGCCGTGGGCGAGTGACGATGCGGTAATCGTACCCCTACCGGGCTCGACGCAACGGGTGGCGCACCGTGGCTATGACCAAGCCGTCGTGTTGGCGCACGCCGTAGCCTGCGTGCGGAAAATCCCGTTGTCACGCCAACTCGTACGGGTACGTCAAACCACTGCCCAAGCCAAACTGAATCGGGCGCAACGCCAGCACAATGTAGCCGGTGCGTTTGTATGGCAAGGGGGTGTCCCTCCGCCACAGGTCATATTAATCGACGATATTTGTACGACGGGGGCGACTATTGCCGCAGCGATTGCGGCCATCCATCAGGCAGGACCGTGTCACGTGCATGTAGTGGTCTTGGCGCGGGGAATGAAATTGCACACGGCATAAAAAACGTCCATGTCGGGGGAATTCCCCGACATGGAGCGGTACAACGGTGGGTATTTATTCTTCGATTTCTTCGTCGGCGTCGTTGTTTGTTTCGAGTGTATCGAGGCGATCGTGGTCTTCGTCATCACTACTAAACGGATCGGGCTCGCTATCATCGTGATCATCTTCGACTGATTCGACATCATCAATATCGTCTTCGATTTCATCGAATCCGACGCGACGATCGTTTTCGTCGATAAGCTTGCCGGGGAACGATACTTCGTGGCGATTGTCTGGGTTGCGGTGTGATTCACGGATGACAATCTGGATCTGGTCACGTTTTTCGTTGAGGCTCAACACTGCCGCCGTGTATTCGTTGCCGAGTTTCATGAAGCGAATCAAGCGGGCTGCGAGGCGCGGCTCGAGTCGCCCTAAATTGACCCCATTGCAGTCGTAGATATCGAGAGCGATGGCGTCATCCAAGGTTTGTGCAGGTTTTTTCTGACCATCATAGTGTATGGGCTGGGTATTGGGACGCAAGGTGAGTTTTTCACCGGGCACGAGGCTGATTTCGGCATCGGTATCGATGTGCAAGTTGGTGAGGGTCGATTTGCCGGTTTCGATGGCAAACATACGCATATCGACAAATTCACGAGTTTTGGCAGGAGCCGAGCGCGTGCGGGCGATGAGGCTCACCATCCGGCGGGCGATCGGGTTGTGTTCGCTGATTTCGAGTACTCGTTGGTAGGTTTGTTCGGCGTTATCGATCTCGCCGTTTTCGAAGTAGGCTTTGGCGAGCCGATTGAGCGTTTCGATGTCGTTGGGGTCACTCGACAACAGCTGGCGGCTACTATCGATGGCAGCCTCCCAATTGCTGTTGCGGGCATACGTAATCGCTTCGTTTTGCATATACCGGCGTTGCCGTAATGCTTCGTCTTTCTTGTTCACCGTTGACTCCTTCTCGCCACGCCTCAACTCGCGCGTACACATCCAAATAGTGGATGATTGATACAATATGTCACAATCGCAACAGCGATGCTATTGGAGATTCCATTGATTTGGGGGTGATTGACCACATACGTCGCAACGGCTACAGCAATCATGTTATTGATACAATGTGCCAGCCAACCCGCCCATATCGAACCGCTAGCATGGCGCAACCACGCCAATACAAGCCCCATAAAAAACGTTTGCATGACGAGGACGATTGCGCCTTGTGATGCCGATAGACTATGGCCAACGGCAAAAATAAGCGCGCTCCCCACTATTGCGCCATACACCCTCGTGCGTGTGACCAGTCGCTCCCAAAAATAACCCCGGAAGAGGAGTTCTTCGCCAAGTGGGGCAATAAACGCTGCCGCCACCAAAAAAACCAGTTGCCCGGTATAATCACCAGCCACCAAGGGATACGCGGCCGTCTGGTTTTGGCGTAATCCTAGTAATACAAACAGCACACCCACCACGATATTACTCGCAAGTACGAGCGGCACCCCAATAATACTATAGATTCCCACCCGTGACCACGAAGTGATTGTTAATCCCAATCGTTCACGTTGATTGCTCGCCATCCGCCACCATGCCCACGCTACAAATGCGCAGTTTTGGAGCAAAATAACCGCAAACACGCCATTGGTCCCGAGGGCCCGCATACTCAGTTGTTGCGGCCAAACTCCGCTACCCAACCAGAGCACCACCCCAGCCACCCCAAAACTCACGAACGCCAATATGCCGACCACACTGACAATATCGCCGCCGAGGCGGACATAGGGATTATGCCGGTACAACTTCACCACACACTGTCCCTTGCAACGACCATGGGCTGGTGGCGGTGATATGCACGAGGGCGAGCTTGCCACGCCAATCGTCGGGGCTGGCAAAAAAGACCAACACATTGCCCGTCGTGCGTCCGCGCCATTTGCCTTTGCTTTCGCCTTCGACCAATACTTCGACGATTTGGTCGTGTAGGCGGGCGCTCCGCTCTGTGGCGACGATTTCTTGTTGGCGTTCGAGTTCGATGCGCCGGAATTGCTTCATGCCGTCGGCAATCGCCATGGCGGGGTCTTCTTCCATGGTGCCTGCCCGGGTGCCTGGGCGCGCCGAGTAGGCTGCGATATGGACTTTGTCGAAACGAATTTCGGCGAGTAAGTCTTTGGTACCTTGGAACTCTTCTTCGGTTTCGCCAGGGTGTCCCACAATAATGTCAGTGCTCAACGAAATGTCAGGCATGGCCATGCGGATTTTGGCGATGAGCTCGCGGTAACGTTGCACGGTATAACCACGGCGCATGCGCTTGAGCATGGTGTCGTGCCCCGATTGGATGGGCAGATTGATTTCACGTGGGCATTTGGGTAATGCGGCCATCGTGGTAATCAAATCATCGGTCATCCAGGCCGGGTGTGACGTCAAAAACCGTAAGCGCACCAATCCGGGCACATCGTGCACTGCCCGCAACAAATCAGCCAGACTGGGGCGCCCTGGTAGGTCGTGACCCCATGAATCGACGATTTGCCCCAGCAAGGTGATTTCTTTGGCGCCCCGAGCAATAATCCGCGTCACCTCGTCGACAATCTCGGCGAGTGGGCGACTACGCTCTTTGCCACGGCGCAACGGAATCACACAAAAGGCACACGACATGTTGCACCCGTATTGAATCGGTACATGCACCGATACCGGTGGATTGGTCCAATCTGCCACGGGGAGCGCAGGTTCATCGATGCTGTAGATGGGGTTGGGTGCCAAGGCTACTACTTCGTCGACTGCCGATGGCGAGACAAAGTGATCGACGATGGGCAAGCGTGCCTTGAATATTGATTCGTTGTTGGGGCCAACCATGCACCCCCACAACACCACCTTCATGTCGGGGTTTTCTTTTTTGAAGCGTTGTAAATCGCCGAGCTTCCCCAAAATCCGTTCTTCGGCAGAAGCACGCACACTACACGAATTGAGCACCACAAAACTTGCGTTGCGTGGCTCACTGGCTGGCACATAGCCCACACTTTGGAGGGCACTTTCGAGACGTTCGGAGTCAGAAATATTCATCTGGCAACCAACCGTCCAGACGTAATAACGCCGCTCGCGTGGCGTGTCGTCACGCGAGGTATCGGCGACGTCTGAAAGGATGAGAGGGATGTCGTGCATCAATGGCTCGTCCTTGTGTATTATCACTAACGTTGCATTATAGCACAGCCCGAGGTCAGCGTGCTACCAAACGACAATCGGCAAATCATTGGTTACGCTCAACTCGGCCGCTTGTCGGAGCGATGCCAAACAGCGCATCACGGGGTGCGTGGCCGGTACTTGCATCTGTACAAGCCAGTTGTTGAGGACGTACAACTCGCGTTGTAAGCGTGGTGACGACCCAAACGACACAAAATCATCTTCGCCATCTTCGTCTTCTTCGTCGAATTCAAAACCTTCTTCGGCTTCAACGGGAATGATGATGGGGTCGGTAAATTCAATCGGCAAATAAAAGAACGGATCACCGTCGGGTTTGATGAAATGGGGGAATTGCGTATCCAAATCACCTTCGATGATTTGCTTGAGGATGGGATCGAGGTCTTCGTCTTCGGTGAATTTTTTGTTGAGCAAAGGGGTGATGTCCATCCCTTGTTCGATGTAGGCTGCAGCTTGGCTGAGGCGATAGAGGTCACCGTAGCGCCGAATGCCCCCTTCCCAAATCTGCACGCCTGGGTTGGTCATCAAATCGATGATGACCCCTTCTTGGCGCAATGAGTCTTGGATTTGTTGTACCCACTCACGCTCTTCTTCGTATGATTCACGATCTTCGGCAGGGGTATAGTTGAATAAAGAGCCAACAACGAGGGCTATTTCGTTATCCTGTTCGTCGGCACGGTTTTGTTTGTGATTGGCGTTGCTCACGCGAGTACTCCTCAAATTACTTTATAACAATACAAGTGTACACAATCACACGCTATCCTGCAACCATTCCCCGATTGAGTAGCATCTGCGCGCGCAAAATACTTTGTACATGTGACATAATACACGCAATTACCCAAAATAACCGATAATGGTGAGCATAATATCCATAGTGCGTTGTGTATATGCCCTATACGCATGTATACAGGGACAAATAATGGAACAATTGACGGTTTTTGGGCGTAAATCGCGTAATCAAGCGCTTTCTATTCCTGCATACCGTACGTTGGGTCAGTGTAGGTGTTGTGGTTTGTCGTATCAGGTTCGTCGTGTAGTGTCGTTTTGGTTCATTTTTCGTATGTTGATTGTTTGGCAATAAATAGCGACACAAAGAGAGTTTTTATGCGTACATATTGGTGGTGGGTTATTGGTGTGACTGCATGTCTCGCCATCGTGTTTGGGGTGATTCGACTCTACCCAGAAAGTGGTTGTCGTATCGTGTCGTCGTTGTGTGCCAATGCCTCTGCATCGCCCAAACCCAAAGGTGGGATTCCCGTCTCTCGCCCCCAAATTGTAGGTGGTACGGTGGCCGCTGTGCACGAATTCCCGTGGCAAGTCTGGTTGCACCCCACCAATAGTGCCGATGTCTATTGTGGAGGGTCACTAATCAATAGTAGTTGGGTGCTGACTGCTGCCCATTGTGTGGTGGGTGAGACGGCTGCGACACTAGTGGTGGATTTGGGCGTCCATGATATTAAGGGTGCTAATCCTTACCGCCAAACCATCACGTTGAGCCGAATTATTGTGCACCCCCAATACAACAGCAATAGCGAAGACTATGATATGGCGTTGCTGCAATTGAGCAAACCAGCCACCACCAACCTCGCGGTGGCCACTATCCCAATTGCCGCTAGCACCGACACAGCGCTCTATGCCGCTGGCGTCAATGCGATTGTCAGTGGTTGGGGCGCCACTAGTTCAAATGGTGCGGTGTCGTATGTCCTGCGCAAAGTAACCGTTCCAATTGTCGCCAATGTGACCTGTAATACCAATTACGGTGGTGGGATTACTGATCGTATGATTTGTGCAGGCAAACCCCAAGGAGGCGTTGATTCGTGCCAAGGCGATAGCGGCGGCCCGTTGATTGTTAACAGCGCTGGTGTCAAGAAATTAATCGGTGTGGTGAGTTGGGGCGAAGGGTGTGCCGCCGCCGGTAAACCAGGCGTCTATGCCAGCGTCATCAATTTGCGGAGCTGGATTGCTGGTTATGTGCCGCTCACCAATCAAGCAACAGCGGTTGTGCCATCAGCCACTGCCGTCAAGACCGCCACTGCCGTCAAAACAGCTACTGTAGCTGCCAAAACCGCCACTGCCGTCAAGACCGCCACGGCCGTCAAGACAGCTACTGTAGCTGCCAAGACC
>DBCF01000259.1:20758-30023 GCA_002292925.1 Roseiflexaceae bacterium UBA965
CGTCAAGACCGCCACCGCCGTCAAGACCGCCACGGCCGTCAAAACAGCTACTGTAGCAGGTGCAGGGTATACGACGCGGGTGGGTAATGGCAGTTTTGAGGCAGGGCGTACGGTCTGGACTGAAGCGTCGACAAATTACCCCAATCTGATTGTCAATGATACGCGTGTCAAAGCGCGCTCCGGTGCGTATTATGCTTGGCTCGGTGGTGCGGATGACGAAACATCACGACTGAGCCAATCAGTTAGCGTCAAAGCAGATGCGCCATATTTGCGAGTCTACTACACGTTGGCATCGCGTGAAGCCTGTGGCAATCGTTATGACACCGCCCAAATCTCGATTGACGGGGTGACGGTGCCAAATGGTGACATCGAACTGTGTGCGGGCAAGGCTGTCACCACCTGGCAAGCATTGACTATCGATTTGACTAGTTCTATCGGCAAAACTGTCACGCTGGCGATTACTGCAACCACCGATGATTCGGCGGTCAGCCATCTTTGGATCGATGACATTGGCTTTGTGCGAACTACGACTGAAGTGATTGAGTATTATGGTACCGTGAAGACCACGGCACAAAAGAACATCACGCAACTGAACAAACGCTAATCATATGCGCATACCCCGCATGTGTCCCCACAAAAGGGGATACATGCGGGGTTTTGTGTGCCGTTGTTTCGAAATGCTATTGCCTGAAAACCTTGCCACCGCAGGATTATCAAATACACGCTACAACGCTGCTTATGCCTGACGATAGGCCGCCAATGTGCGAGCGATTTGGTCGAGATGCTCTTCGCCATGGGCTACATAGCCGACGAGCTGACGGTGCAAACTGACCGCACCGAGCTCAGGGTGGGATCCTACCCGTTCCCAGTCGCTGTCTGTGAGATTGGTAAAAAAATCTGCCCAACGTTGATGGAGCCCGTGCAAAATCGCCAACGAGGCGGTTACATCGGCTGTTTGACTATCACCAAACCCCGCCCACGCGTCTTGGTCGTAGGGTTTAAGTGGTGGGTTGACTTCGCTGGCAATCAAGCGACAGCGGATAAAAGCGGTCATATGTGAATCAGCCAAATGATGGACGTTTTGGGCAATGCTCCATTCACCAGCTAATGGGTGTGCCAGCATACAGGCATCGTCAAGATTGGCGATGGCTATGACGAGCTGTTGGGGGAATGCACGGAGGGCGGTGATTGTGACTGCGTGATGGTGTGTCATGGTGTACTCCGTAGATTTGATGCTACCTAATTATTACAGAATACGTGTAAGTTCGTGGTAGGATAATCAGGCAAACGTGTTTTTATACCATAAAGAGGACGATGATGACGCATACTTCATTGCCTGCAGCCCATGGTGGCGATCAGTGGCAAGCCCGTGACCGTGATGCCTTGGCAACTCTCGGGGTGACGACCGAATACGGCCGCTTGCGTCGCGTGATTATGCATCGTCCCGGTGGCGAAATCGACGGAATCACCAATCCAGGCAAAGTATTGTGGGACGATATCGTCGAGCCAATTGCTGCCCGTGAGCAACACGACAACCTTACCAACATGTACCGCTCGTTTGGGGTTGAAGTGATTGAATTAGCGCCTGGTGACCGTGCCACCCCCAACATTTATTTCTGTCGCGACCATTTCTTTATGACACCTCGGGGTGCCATCATTGCCCGGATGGCGTCGGCTGCCCGTGCCGGCGAAGAACAAGTTTCGGCGCAAGCCTTGCTCCGTAGTGGTGTACCCATTGTGCACGGCGTGCATGGTGATGCGGTATTTGAAGGCGCCGATGTGATTTATGTGCGTGATGGTGTGGTTATCGTGGCCACCGGATTACGAACCAACATGGCTGGTGCTCAGCAAGTCGCCCACGAACTCAAAAGTATGGACCTCGAGCCACATATCGTCAATATGCCGTGGGGTTGTGGTCATATTGATGGTGGCGTCAATATTGTAGGTCCCCGAACGGCCGTGATGGTGCCCAATAATGCCCCGCATGAAGCCTATGAATTACTCCGCCATATGGGTTTTACGGTTATCAATGCTATGGATGCCGCCGGCGTTGATCATTACCCCCGTTCGATCAATATGGTGCCAGTTGCACCCAATGTGGTGGTGATGCCTGCAGGCAATCCTACCATGCGCAAATTGTTTGAAGCACACGATATCGAATGCCACGAAGTTGAAATCTCAGAATTAATGAAAGGTGGCGGCGCCGTTCATTGTATGACGGGTGTGGTTTGGCGCGAATAACTTCAATTAAAATAATTACAACTAAAATAATTGCGATAAATCCCACGTACACCATATACGTGGGATTTGTGGTGTGATGGCTCATATAAACTGCATATTAAACAGCAATTAATTGATATTATGATAAATGTACAGAAAAGTAGTGTGATTTTGTGAACTATTGTGTACGTGTTGGCGTCGTACCGTGTACGGTGTGTTGTACAGGGAATGCGCCGCTTGGGTAATGGGATGCAACAAAACGCATTATATATTGATATGTTGACCTAATGCGTATTTGTTTATTTTCTTATATAAGAAATAGTTGGGCACGCTCATGTGGCGTATGTATGTGGGGATTGTGTTGTGTGTGCTGGTCATTGTTGGTAGCGTTCCTTATTTTGTGGGAGCGCAAGTCGTTGAACCTAGCGTTGGGCAAGGGGTCCCTGAACAACAACGGGTGATTATCGTGCTCAAGTCGTCGCTTGGCATCGAAGCACAGAATACAAATGTGAACCAGCGGCTGACACGCAGTGCGGTGGTGCGCCAATTGCAGGCGGCGTTTTTGCAACGCAAAACCGGGATTATTCTCACCGTCAACCGCCAATTCACCTTATTCCCCATAATTGTTGCGACAGTGGCGACCAGCAATATTGCCACATTGCAGGCGGATCCATTGGTTGAGTCGGTGCAAATTGATCGCTTGTCAACGGTCAATCTCAATAATAGTACCGAGTTGATTGGTTCTGCGGCGGCTAACAGTGCAGGGTATGGCGGCGGTGGGGCGACGGTAGCGGTATTGGATACTGGGGTTGATAAAAATCACCCCTTCCTCGCTGGCCAAGTCATCCAAGAAGCCTGTTTTTCATCGACAGATAGCCAATATGGTAGCACGTCGGTGTGCCCAGGGGGAGTGCCTCAAAGTAGCGATGTTGATAGTGGCTTGCCCTGTCCAGAGAATTTCGACGGGTGTGCCCACGGCACGCACGTGGCAGGAATCGTGGCGGGTAATCGTATGTATGTCAATGGTGCCACGATATCGGGCGTCGCCCCTGACGCCAAAATCATTGCGGTGCAGGTGTTTTCAGGATTCACAGGGTATTGTAATGATGGTGTAGTTTATTATGATTGTGCAATGTCGTATGACAGTGATCAAATGGCAGCATTGCAGTGGTTGTACGAAAACCGGAATACCCCAGCGTGGCACACCTTGGCATCGGTGAATATGAGCCTCGGTGGTGGTGGTTCGCTTGCGATTTGTGATGGCGAAGCGATTAAATCATTTATTGATCAATTGCGTAGTGTGGGGGTCGCTACGGTGATTGCGTCAGGTAATGATAGCTTTATAAATAGGGTAAGTTTCCCTGGCTGTGTGTCATCGGCGATTACCGTCGGATCAACGATGTCTGCCAATTCGGGTGGGGTGGTTGATAGCATATCGTATTTTTCAAACGCACCGACGGTAGCCAATAACAACCCTAACACCTATGGCGATCGTTTGCTGGATTTGTTGGCACCCGGGCAATATATTTATTCGTCAGTAGGCTACCCTGCCAATGAATACGATTCGTGGCAAGGCACCTCAATGGCGACGCCCCATGTAGCGGGGGCCTGGGCGGTACTCAAAGGATTGATGCCCGATGCCTCAGTCACACAGGTACTTACTTGGCTCCGTGACAACGGCGTACCCGTGGCTGACCAGCGGATGGCGGCGGCGGTCCGGCTGGTGGTGCCGCGGATTCAGGTGGGCAAGGCGATTACGACCATTCAAAACGCCACGCATACTTTGCAATTGTCGACGTCGGCTCTTGATTTTGGCCAAGTGCGCGTGGGTGATAGTGTGACCCGTCAAATTATTGCGACGTCACCCTACACCAGTACGACTTTCACATGGGATATCAGCGGGGCTGGCTTTGTGGTCGATGTGCCCGATTGTGATGACTATATCGATAATGCGTGTGCGTTAAATGTTACCTACACACCGTCGTCGGCCACCGATAACATCAACGATACCGGTGTTTTGACGGTGACCTGGGGCGGTATCTCGCAAGCAATCGGCTTGCTTGGCCGTAGTGTCCTGAGTTTGCCGGCGGGGGCGCAGACGCAGACGATGATTGCCGCCAAAACAAGTACGGCACTGCGCGTCCGTTCGACGACTCCCACACCCACCCCAACCAGCCACGATGTGGCCCGGACGGTGGTGGCGTGGGCGACCCGTACCCAACGCATGCGCAATTATCAAGCGACTGCAGCGCGCCAAACTTGGACGGCCATTGTCGCCGCTGATCGGCAAACTGCCACCAAAGAACGTCTCGATGGCTTGCCGAGTCGCACGCGCACCGCAACGAGCACGCAGACGGCGACAGCGACGGTGTTGCCGTTGACCAAAACACTGGGCGCGGTCACGAGTGCCACCCGTGTACAACAGCTGGCGATTACGGCTACGCGAGTGCAGGTGCTGACAAATACCCGTGCGGCACTAGTCGCGTTGACGAGTACTCGCCAACAAGAAAACTATCTCGCCACCCAAGAAGCGACCCTCACCGGCAAAACCCGCACACGGACTGCAACCATTACGCAGACTGCTAGTCATACCTGGACTGCATCTAATACGCGAGTGACCAATACCACGACCCGTACATCCAGTCGCACGTTGACTGTCTCAAATACCCGTATTACCAATACGACAACCCGTACCGATACGAAGACCCGTACGAGTACGCGTACCAGTACCAGTACGCGTACCTTGACCGCGAGTGCCACAGCGACGTCTACGCCAGAAGTTATTGCCCAGTCAATGGGGGTATTGGATCAATCATATCAGGCGATATTGGCGTTGCCCACACTCGGGAACTTGGTTGGATTGCACCAAGGGGATATTGCCAATGCCGATATGCCCCAACTGGCAATCATCGACCCCCAAACCATGACGAGTGTGGCAACCCAATATTTGATTGGCATCAATGGACGGGTAATAGCGATTGACCCCGGTAATCCATTGCAAATCATTGTGGCTGGGCGTTTGAATTGGCAGAGTAATTATGTGCAAATATACGATGTCAGTACGAGTGCATTTGTGTTGCTGGGTGAATTCACCTTCGTGGCGACAGGCGATGTAACGGCATTGTACGCTGCCAATCAACGGCTGTACGTAGGAGTGTCGGTGCCCAAGATCCCGTCACCAATGGCAACGGGGCAAATTATTAGCATCGACATTAGTGAACCCCAAACCATGGCAACGATGGGTGCCCCTGTTGCGGTGGCTGGTGTACCCAATGCAATTGTAGGCATTGATGGTGGCAATAGCCTGTTGGCAATCGCTGGGTCACTGCCGCAAATCACTGGTGACGCCAAAGGATTTGTGCAAGGTATCCAACGTCGCAGTGGCGTGTTAGTTGCAACCACAAGTGTGATATTGCCGTATGCGATTCAGACTATGGCATTCCGGAGCACCTTGGTAGCATTACAACGTACCAACATCTTGTATGTGGGTGATACGCATCAATTGACGCAGTTAACGATTGCAGACAGTACCGGTGCGGTCATCAAAGTTGGCAATCCGTTGCTTGAACCTGCCAGCGCTGTACTATATATCCCTACCTATGATGTTTTGGTGACGGCCTATTTTGATGCGACGACCAATGAGGATGTATTTGTATCGTATCAGTTATGGCAAAAACTGCTATGGGCGCATACACGCGACCGTAACAGCAATCTCATGGTGCCGCCAACCCCAGCTATCGTCGTGATTGACCAAACCCTCTACGCGTTGTTTGGCGATCACGTCTATGTGTCGTCGCTCGCAGGGTTTACTCCAGTCCCATAAAACGCTGTTGTAACAGTGATTTTGATTGCTTACGCCACCCAACTAGGGTGGCGTTGCAATGTGGCGCGCAAGGTAATTTTTTCCTCATCAGAAAGCCATGAAGCCGTCACCGCATTGTCGATGAGTTGGCAGATGGTGGCGGGGGACAAGTGGAAATGTTCCATTAACTGCGTGTATTCATCGACCAAGGTATTGTTAAACATTTTGGGGTCGTCGGTGTTGACGGTGACCAGCATACCCCGCTTGATGAAATCGGCGATGGGGTGGCTGGCGATATCGGCGACGACGCCGGTACGTACATTCGACAGCGGGCACATTTCGAGTGGTATTTGCTGGGTCACAAAAAAATCGCACAATTTGGGGTCAGTGCTGGCGCGGGTGGCATGGCCGATGCGTTCGGCGCCGAGGGCGGTGAGTGCCCCCCAAATACTCTCGGCCCCGGCTGCTTCACCGGCATGAGCAGTGGTTCGGAGCCCCAATTGGCGCGCCCGCGCAAAGACCGGTGCAAATGATTCAGGAGGATGGGTTTGCTCTGAGCCACCTAACCCAATCCCAATCACGCCGTATTCACCGAGCTCTGCCACGGTTTCGACGGTATGCATGGCGCGGTCGATTGATGAATCACGTACCACATCGGCGATGAGGTTGACGGTGACGGCGGGGACTTGATTGAGTCCCGCCCGGATGGCGCGGGTGATTTCGCTGATGGTGAGGCCATGGCGGGCAAAGTCGGTTGGGGAATAATGTGACTCGACATAACAAATATTTTGATCAGCCCAGTCTTGGGCGACGGCAGCGGCAATGGTGGTGAAATCAGCGGCGGTGCGGATGAAGCGATTTTTCCAGACCCAGGTGTTGATGAATTGGGGGAAGTCGCGGTATTGGAATTTGCGTGTCAGGGCTGTCATATCGGGTACATCGGGGTCGCCGCCGTATTGTTGCATGAGTTGCCACAAGGTGGCGAGCGGGATGGAGCCTTCGAGATGGATGTGGAGCTCTACTTTGGGCAGGGAGTGTAGCCAGGTATGCATGTAATTCCTCATGATGGGCTATTTTGTGTACTTTACCATATTGACAAAAAAGAGCGCACGCAATAGTCTATGAGTAATTTGGGTATGTACTGCGAGCAAAGCAGGTTTTTGATGAAAGTATTACGGCTTTGGTTGGGGTGGTGTCTCATTCTCTTGACATGCATGACAGTCATGTTGGGGCAGGAACCTGCCAGCGTATCGCAGGCTACGACGCGCAAGGTCGTGGCAAGTAAGGGTGATTTTGTCTTGGGATTGCGTGATAACGGTACGGTTTTTTGTGTGAATACGGCACATGCGGTCTGTTTCTATCTCCCTGTTGGTCTCAGCAACGTCGTTGATATCGATGTCGGTGAGTTTCATGGAATCGCGCTCAAAAGTGATGGTACGGTGGCGGCATGGGGGGCGCTTACCGCCGATAATCAACTCAATGGTGGTGTTTCGTACGGGAATATCACCAATATTACCAATGCCGTTGCCATTGCTGCGGGTGCTGACCACACCCTTGTTTTGCTTGCAGATGGAACGCTCCGTTGTTTTGGTAACAACGAAGGCAACCGCTGTAGTGCTGGGTCTGCACTCACCAATGTCATCGACATCGATGCCGCTGATCGCTGGAGCATGGCGCTCCTTGGTGACGGGCGGACCGTGGTCTGGGGCAAACGCCTCGTCAATAGTGTCGCTACCAGCGCTACCCCATTTGGAAGCAATACAATTGATATCACAATGAGCGATGATTTTTATTTCCAGCTGCTCGATACCGGCATGGTTGATGTGATGCAGGCAAATACATATGCTGCCATCGAAAGTACTACCAATGTGATTGGTATGGCATCTGGGTATGATAAGTTTATGGCGTTGTATGGCAACGGGACAACGGCATGTTGGGAAGTAACTCCGAGCCTGGCTTCGTGTAATTACGATTTGGGTGCTACTCCCGTCGCTAATGTCGTTGGTATGGCAGTAGGTGATAATCTAAACATCAGCCAGCAGAGCGATGGTCGCCTGCAGATTTTTGACTTCGATACGTTTAGTATCACGCCCGTTGCAACTGAGCGTGTAGGCAATAGCGATGCCTTGACGACGGGTGGGTATGCACTCGTCAGGCGTGGCAATGGTACTGCGTTTACGTGGGGACTGGCCCAGGTACCGACGATTACCGCGTGGAGTAATATCAAACAAGTCAGTGGCTACGGCAACACGCTACTTGGCTTGACGAGTGCTGGGACGGTGCAATCTGCCACGTTGAATGGGGGGGTAACCACTGTCGCAACGAGCGGGAGCAACGTCAAAGCCGTAGCTCGTGGAC
The DNA here is from genome assembly GCA_002292925.1 of Roseiflexaceae bacterium UBA965. Taxonomy (GTDB): domain Bacteria; phylum Chloroflexota; class Chloroflexia; order Chloroflexales; family Roseiflexaceae; genus UBA965. Next base: position 29,139 of record DBCF01000259.1, read on the forward strand.
GAGATTTCAGTGCATATCTCTTGGCTAATGGTACTTTTTCGACTGATTTATTGTATGATCCGATTGATGGCACGACATATAGTGGGCGCGCCAAGGCTATGTGTGCCGGACGAGATTTTTTGTTTTTGTTGAGTGCAGATGGCAATGTGCATTACCATGGTGCGTATGACCCCAATTATGGTTTAGCAACAATCCCGGTAGCTGCTACCAATGTCAAACAGATTGCTTGTGGTAATAATCATGTGATCGCACTGCGTGCTGATGGTACGACGATAGGGTGGGGGAACATCCCCAATGGGAATAGTAGCGGTACAAATGTGCGTGCTGTGGCTGCGAGTGGGATTTTGTCAGTCTTATTGTATGCCGATGGTACCGTTGCATCACGGGGGTATGATGATGCTGCATTTAGCGCATTTTTGACGCATCTCCACAACGTACGTAGCGTCAGTGTTGATACATACGTTGCAGCGAATAATATGTTGGACGTGCAGTTTGTGGCCGTACACGACAATGGGAAACTCTCGGTATATGGCAATGCCGCTACGCAAGTTCCCACGCCGTACGCCATGACTGCCACGCGCACCGCAACGCCATCGCGCACTAGTACGCAGACCCGTACCGCCACGCACACGCATACCGCCACGAATACCCGTACCAACACCCCCACCAATACCGCTACTGCTACTGCTTCGGCAACAAGAACGACAACGCGTACCGCAACCGCTTCTTTTACAGTAACCGCAACGCGTACTGCGACGGTGAGTCACACGCCCACCAACACACGCACGCCCACCAACACACGCACGCCCACCAACACACGCACGCCCACCAACACACGAACCAACACGCGCACTGCCACTGACACGCGCACTGCCACTAACACGC
>DBCF01000131.1 GCA_002292925.1 Roseiflexaceae bacterium UBA965
CGCACCCTGCATGGAATGACGCAAGGGGTAGGGTTTTGGCACACATGAATGCCCGCATACGAGATATGCGGGCATTCATGTCGCGCTTAAGTTGTTATTTAGCGCTTGGTTACTTTGGCGGTCAGACTTTGCAGTGACCCAAACGACTTCCCATAATAGCCCAAGACTTCGGTAGGTACTCGCACAAACCCAATGTCATCGATCCACAAACTACTCACAATTGATTCATCGGTGGTTGTCGTCACCGACAATGTCACTGTTTGGCCGACCTGGCTGGTCAAATTAATCGTCAGTGGCTTCCAGGTAGCGACGTTGTTCCGGGCACACAACTCGAGATTACCGTTGGGAACGGTCACGCCATTAATTGCGATTTGAGCGGTATCATAGCGATTGCCACATTTTTCGCCCGATGCCTGCATGTAGTACAAGCGTAAATACGGGGCATCACTCTGGATGGTAACGTCCTGACTCAACAGCGTTGTTTCATCATCGTGACCACCCAACCAGGCATAATACTTGCCTGAGCGCGCTTTGATGCGGGCATCATTCATGATTACGCTGGGGTAATTGGTTGAAGATTCGGTCCAGGCACTATTACCTGCCTCAAAGTCGCCATTAGTCACCCGCGTAAAGTAGGCAGGGCGCGGGGTGGCAGTTTTGGTGGCGGTACGTGTTGATGATGGCACCCGAGTTTTGCTGGCAGTACGTGTGCTTGACGGGACCCGAGTATTTGATGGCACCCGCGTATTGGTGGCAGTACGCGTTGACGATACAATCCGCGTGTTTGTAGCGGTTACCACTGCAGTTTGGGTGACAGAGCCGATTGGGGCCGTCGGTTGGGCCGTTTGGGTGGCGACCACCGTACGGGTAGCCGATGCAAGTGGCGTACTCGTGGGAAGCGCCGTTTGTGAAGGGCTTACTGGTTGGGTCGGCACCGCCGTTGGTTGGGTCGTGAGGGGTACATAGCCAGCGATCCAGCTCCGCATATTCATTACATTTGAGTAAACTCCTGGTTTACCCGCAACAGCACATCCTTCGCCCCAGCTCACCACACCCACCAACTTGGGCGTACTGGCATCGTTGACAAACAACGGACCACCACTATCACCTTGGCACGAATCAACGCCACCTTGGGGCAATCCGGCACACATCATGCGGGCAGTGATCCCGCCGCCATAGTTAGTATTACATGTCGCATTTGACACAATCGGCACCGTAGCTTTACGCAACGTATATGATACTGCACCACCCGAGCTCGTTGTCCCCCACCCACTGACAATGGCATTGACGCCTGCAGCATACAATGCAGTATCAGTGCTGGCAGCCAATGTAATCGGGGCTACTGCACTGTTGATTGTGGCGGGGGTGGTGAAGTGCAACAACGCCATATCATAATCTTGGGTGTTGCTGTTATATTGCGGGTGGACGATGATTTGACTCAACGTTTTGGTTTGGCGCAGGGGGTTACTTCCCTGGATATTGTGCATACCCAACTCAACCACCAACGTCGATGCAGTTTCGCCTGCGACACAATGGGCGGCGGTCAAGGCCCAACTACTGTTGATGAGTGAGGCACCACAATATACACCATTATAATTGGTGGGGTGCAACCAAATCTGCCACGGGAATTCGTGTTCAATCGCAATACCACCACCCACAATGCGTGGCGCGGCTAATTGCCCATTGGCGATTTGATTACCGATGACCATCGATATTGCAACCACACATACCCATAACCAGCGCATATTTTTCATCGTTCATACCCTTTTGTCATACCCACAGATTATTCCATTACCCAAACGACGGTATCACACGGTCATTAGTTCCATTTTCAAACGAAATACAACACACCACAGGCGCGCGCATTGTATATGCGCACCCCCGCGGTACAAAATCTCCTTTGATTGGTGTAGACCCAACCAAAATTACGGCGTGCATTCTTACGCCAACAACGTTTGAATCGTTGATGCATCTGATTGCGCGCCGACTACTGGATTCATTGCGACCTGAGTTATTCGCCAGCCTAGTTGATCGAATGGAGGGACATTCACGTGCCGCAATGTATATGTGCCACACATGACTTGTGCCGTGCCATCGGCTTGGGTTGTCACACTCACCGTCGGAACGGTGGCATATGTTGACCCCATCGCACCTTCTTCTTGTACGGTACCCGTCGTCACCACTGCTCCCTGCATAGTAGCCACGCTTTGTACAAATTCGATATATGGTAATTGGCTATCGCTGCCATTGTTGAACCACAACGTATACGCCATAGCAAATTTGAGATTATTGATGGCGGCATAGTAGTTGTTCAATAACTGCACAGTGTCGCTATCGTCACTACTCGTTGGGGCAGCGACTTCGGCGATGGTCGTGTCGGTAATCAAATTATTTTGTACGGTATATGTGCCTGCGAAATATTGAATCTTTTGGTCGCCATTGGCTTGATTAACCACGGCCGCAATCGTAACGGGGAGTGTAACTACGTCAACGACCACAGCTGGGTCGCCAATCCGCACGCGAGATTCGACAGTACCTGTAAAGACCGACGTAATTTGCACCACGGTTTGACTCGGATTTTTGAAACATACGCATTGAACTTCCTTCATCTTCTAAAAAATCAGTAACCGTGATTGCTCGTTGACACCCATGAAAAACACTTCCTCGCTGAGAGTGCAAAACCATCAGCAAGGAAGTGTTCATCGACACTACTTAGACTATAACAACTTTTAGATCGATTACGGGGTACATCCTGACTTCATAAGTTTTTGAAAAATTGGCACATTTAATTCTTTTTTCGTACTGAGTTTTAATTTTGGATTGAGCACCAGATTTGCTTTGTAATCACGTTCTATATTAAATTTTGTAATCTGCCAACCAAATTGATCAAATGGAGGCACATCCGAAGAGCGTAACGTGTATGTACCACAAAATACGTAACTATAACCCCTCAAAAAACCATCGGCATCACTATATGCTTCAACCACCGGTACCGTAGCTTCCATTGTGCCAGCGCCGCCATCTATTTGCGCCTCACCCACGAAAACATCTTGTACCGTCATCCAGTCAACAAATTCAGTATAAGACAATCCGCTGGCACCACCGTTGTACTGCCACAGGGTATATGACATAGGCAGTAATTGAAAATCCTTGCGTGCATCGTAATATTTCACAATCAACTGATCTGGAGCGGGTTCGTTTCTCTGGGTCGTTGGTACTATTACCACATTTGTAATCAAGTTGTTTTTGAAGGTATACGTTTCATTCGTCCATTGTGATCCTTGATCGCCATTTTTTTGATTTACCGCCGTAACAACGGTAACCGCGATGGTAACCACATCACCATCAACTTGTGGAGCGCCTACCCACAGACGGGAATCAATATTGTTCTCATACTGAGCGGTAAATTGTGCCAATGTTTGGTTGGGTGTTACCAATAATGCATAGGCTACGAGATATTGTTTTTGATTGATGGCACCATAATAATCTAAGAGCACTTGGACAGCACGCGTTTGCAGTTCGAACGGTTGCAGTTCGAGCGTGGCGGTATCAGTGACTACTGTGTCCGTGGCCGGATCAACGACTACTGTAGCCGTGGCTGGGTCGATGACTGCCGTGGCTGGTTTAGGGACTGCCGTGGCTGGTTTAGGGACTGCCGTGGCTGGTTCGGTGACTGCCGTAGCCGTGGCTGGTTCAATGACTGCCGTAGCCGTGGCCGGTTTAGGGACTGCCGTAGCCGTGGCTGGTTCAATGACTGCCGTAGCCGTGGCCGGTTCGGTGACTGCCGTGGCTGGTTCGGTGACAGCCGTTGTTGTCCCACAAGCACTTAGTACCAACAAGCTCACCAACACCACTACACGCCAAACACTACACATACGCATCGCACTTCCTTCACTACCAAAACGATATTTGAATTGAAGAATAAATATCGCTGGATAATAAACGAACCAATTACCACTACTATCATATGCTACCACGGTACAAAATTTACAAAAATGACGCATACCTACCAAAAAATTCACGTACAATAGCAGTGACTCAATTGCACACAATAGAAGGAACCCCCCATGAGTGATTATGGATTACGCGGGCAACGCGCCTTGGTAACCGGTGGCGCCTCAGGGATTGGCCGCGGTATCGTCGAAGCACTTGCCGCCCACGGCGTCGACGTGGTATTGACCTATTTGTCGAGTGATGCCGGCGCTCGCGAGACCGTGGCCGTCGCGCAATCCCACGGGGTCAAGGCCTACGCCTTGCAAGCCGATTTGACCGACGAAGCCGCCGTCAACCATGTCGTCAGCGAAACCCAACGCCTGCTGGGTGGCATCGACATCCTTGTCGCCAATGCCGGCGGGATTTTGGGACGCATCGGCACCCTCGATCTCACCCGCGAAATCTGGGACAACGCCTTTGCCCTCAATGTCACTAGCACATTCCTCTGTTGTAAAGCCGTTATTCCCGGCATGATGACCCAAGGCAGTGGCAACATCGTATTGATGAGTTCACAAGCAGCCTTTGATGGTGGTGGCGTCGGATCAGCCTACTATGCCGCTACCAAAGGTGCGATTTTGACCTATAGCCGAGGCTTGGCCAAAGAACTCGCCCCCCATCACATTCGCGTCAATTGTGTCGCACCGGGCTTGATTGATACCCGCTTCCACGACATCAATACCCCACCCGACATGCGGGCTGCAGTGCGTGGTCGCATCCCCCTCGGGCGCGAAGGTACGCCTACCGATGTGGCAGGCGCAGTGATTTATTTGACATCGGAACTGGGCGCCTACCTCACCGGCGAAACAATCATCATCAACGGCGGCCAAACCATGTATTAGTGCATTGCGCGTCCATACAAACCACCTAACACTCATTTTTGCATTACATGAGTGTTAGGTGGTTTTTGTATATATTTTTTATCAAATATTCACTGCATTCCGTGTAAATAGTGCATATAAAATTTAAACGTAAAATAACTAGTGTAATTTTGTATTTATGCATATCCATGCAAATAAGTTACATATGTATTATTGGTAAATTTGGTGTTTTAATCTTTTAAATTGAGTTATATGTTTTAAATATCATTCCTAATCACACCACTTACATTTTACAATTTTCAGTGCTATTATCGGATTGGTAATTATAATTAAACGAACATGAGGTAATCATGAACAGTCGACGTCAGCATTTCCTCGATCTGTGTGTAGTCATATTATTTTGTATCGGGATTAGTTGGCATGGTGAGCTGGCTCAACCAGTGGCAACTGCCCAATCACGCGTGCGCACACTCAACACCACCCAAGCCGATATGGCCGCCCACGCCGTGGGAGGTACGTGGCATAATCCAGCCACATCACCCCAAGTGGTAGACTTTGGCGGGGTGAACAACGATCAACCTGCGGCAGGTATGGATCAATGGCTCGCCGCCCAAGGGCAACGGGTGGTGGCGCCCCGTAGTGATGTGGTAGGGGATAAAAAATACTTGGTGATGCGGGTCTACTTCAACGACAAAACTGCCACATCATATTATGCCAAAGACGCCGCTGACGAAGCATCATTATCGATGACACGCAATGTGGTGGATGATTTGATGACGCCACTCAATACATTGTGGCAAAACACCTCGTACGGCAAGATTAGTATTTCGTGGGATGTGACGGATTTATACCAAATCTCGGGGAATCGCAGCGCCTATATCACCAATTATGATGATGGTGATTTAAGCGAAGATGGGCAGTTTGGCAGTGTCATCCGAGCAGCCGTTGCGAGTATTCCTGCTGGATATGATTTTAATGATTATGCCGGCGTATTAGTCTTTATGGCTGATTCCGATACCGCGAGTGGCCGCTTCCATCGTGGTCAAGCCACCCAATGCAATACGAATAGCCTAGCATTACCTGGAGTCGCCAATAATCATGACTTTGGCTGTGTGGTCATGAGCGAAAATCCTGGCACCAACTCTGTCGAGACGTACGGACGGATGGGACATGAATTTGGGCATGCCTTCCAGCAAGCAGGACCAGCCCACCCCAGCAATTACAAGAACCCCTATGAATTGATGGATTCGAATTACCCGGGGCAAACAGGGGCCTTTGAAAAGCTGAGTAGCCAAGGGTTCCCCGGTTGGCTCCCTCCCAGCCAGTACAGCGAAGTATCAAAAAACCGTAACGTTGACCGCATTTGTTTGCGCATCATCGAGCGGGCGCCGAGTATGTCGCCCGTGCCGCAAGTCATTAAAATCCCCGTAACGAGTAATTTGTACTATCTGATTACGGCACGCGACCAAGTGCTTGGTGACGAATTAAATGCCCACTATAACCCGGCGGGTATCCCCGACAAAGGCATTTTGGTGGAGCTGGTCAACTTGGCACCAGCAGCGGGTGGCCAAATTGTCACCGTTGTACCCAAATCGGGCGACTATGGATTATTTCACAAAGGTGATAGCAACAACAACATCGGCAATAGTATCAGCATGAATGTCCTCGCCGATGCAGTCGGCTTAACTCCCGAACAAGCCCGTGAATATTATTGTATGAACTTCAAATTTGGTGCCAGTAGTGGCAGTTTGCCCGATGCGGGAATGCGCCCATGGCGCGAGGAACCCGGCAATAGCTACGAAACCACCGACATCTGGGTTGATAGCCCACTCAACGGCTATGGCACCTTTAGTATGGGGACGTGGAACGATATCTACGGTGGCACCGTACCCCGTGGCAACGGTGATATTCCTGCGGTAGGCTCGATTAATCGAGTCTATGCCCGGGTGCGTAACTTTGGTACCGTGGCAACCACTGATGTCAAAGTCACCATTCAGATTACCGACCCGGCAGGTATGGGAATTGCCGGGTCAAATGGGTGGGTAAACCTCGGGGTCGTTGACAAAAACAGCTTCCCGGCCTTGGCGTCGATTGCGCCAGGGGGATTTACCGATGTCTATATCGATTGGACGCCAGATTACACGTTGACTGCAGATCAAATCGCCGCTGGGGTGTTTGATTTCCATACCTGTTTACGGGTACTCGTTGAAACTCCTGTGGCTGATACATTCCCGGGCAACCAAGACGGCGATGGCGAACAAGAGAATATTTTCCAATTCGAAGCGACGCCGGTGAGTGGTCCGACATTTACGCATTCGTTCACGTTGTTTAATGATGACATAGCCAACCCCAAGACATACCATTTGGCCTATAACAATAGTTCATTACCAGCAAACTGGCAGGTAATGGTTAATGATAGTCAACTCGATGTCACGATACCTGCAGGGGATTCATTGACCATACCTGTAGTAATTACGGCCACCGGGAGTGCGATTGTGGGGACTGATTTCACGTTGCAAGTCAACGCATCGAGTACCCGTGATTTAACCGATACGGCGATTACCGACCCGGTACCAACAGACCCCAGTGAAGCCACCGCCTATTGGGCCAAAAAAATCCACCTTGATGATGTAGAGCTCGGTGGCGTCGATTTCACGGTGGCAGTCCGTGCCAACACCCAAATCGATTGCAAAGCCTATAGTCGTGGATCGCAAATCGAAGTCATTGGAAGTTTGGATGGGTTCGAGGGCATCCACCAAGCAGGGACGCCGTTGCGGGCCTATGCCCAACTCTATGATCAGACCGGGGCTGCAATCCCGCTTGATGATCGGGCGAGTGGTGATGTGGGAGCCAACGGGGTGTTCCGCATGAGTTTTTCATCACGCACGGACAAGCAAGGGAATACTGGCCCACCACCCCAAGCCAAATCGGTGCGCTGTTTGTTTGCTGGAACCCATTTGTTGGCACGTAGTGGCACCCGTATGCTTGACATTTCAGCGACGCTGCCACCGACCGAAACAGTGGCACCTTGGGTGGGGGTTAGTCAATTCCATGCCAATTTAACCCTCAATCAGTTTTTGCCACCACTCAGTAAATATTCAGACCAAGTCCCCGGCGTACCAAGTAACAATACCTATCTCTGCCCAATTGGGCGCTGTCCGTTATTGACAAATGGGGTACATGGGCGGGCAGTGCAATTTAATGATGCGAGTGATACGTTTTTGCAAAGTGCCAATCCAGTCAATTTGGGCAGCACCTTTGCGGTATCGCTGTGGGCCAAACGCAATCGCGGTGGCATAGCCGAAACATTGGTATCACATGGGATCAATACCACCCCAGGGCATTTGTTTAACATGGGATTTGATGCCCAAGGGAATTTCGTCTGTAGTACCTACGACAATGAATTTTTGTCAGACAGAGCGGCACTTGATGACGGTGATTGGCATCATTATGTGTGTGTGATTGATGCCGATATGCGCTATCTGTATATTGATGGGCGATTAAACAATAGCGATTCAGCCAACCCCATCAATAGTTACGCCATTAATGACCGGATGGTGCTTGGGCGTCGACCAGACCGCGCCCAATCCTTTAGTGGCGGTCTTGACGATATGCGAATTTACACTACCGCAATCGATGCAAGTGTCATCGCGCAACTCAAACAACTCGACCCATTTGCACCACCACCGATTAGCCACCTGACGTTCAACGACATTGCAATTGCCGATGGTGGCGTCACCGCAGCGTGCGGTGGTGGTACCTGCCCAGTTGTCTACTACCCCGACCCCTCATGGCTGCCTCGCCCACTCGAGCGGGTAGCCGCTATGCAACTCGCCCCCAATCGGGTGATTAGTTATAGTGCGTTGAGTGCGCTTGCGGCAGGTAGCAATAGCACGTTGCTGTTTTGGGCGCGCTTTGATGATGGCTATAGCAACGGCGTCTATCCCGATGGGAGCACGCGCCAAATTGCCAAACAAGTAGGGGCTAGTGCCCTCAATCGCCCTGCCATTGGTTGGAATGCCAGCACACATACCATTACGTTTGCATCGTTAGCCTATCCCTGGACTGATTACCAAAACAATACCTGGCATCATTTGGGGTTTGTAAAACAAGCGGGCATGCTACAAATCTATATCGACGGCAACAAAGTTGCCGAAGGCCCTGCCAATCCGCTGTTATTACCGTTCCGGGTGGCAGTAGGCTCATCATTGGTGATGGGCAACGCCTATGCCGGCGAAATGGCGGCGGTAGAGCTGTCGAATTTAGCGTTTGCCGGGGATACGATTGCCGATCGCTATGCCAATGGCTTCCCGGCAGGCAATGTGTCACCGACATTAACGTTTACCGTCACGCCGACCCCCAGTGCCACGGCAGTACCAATTGTGACATTGCCGGCACTCAATCTCACCAAAACAGTCGTTGCCCTGATTGCCACCAGCAAAGCACGCAACACCCAAATCGCCATCCCGTTTGCGACCATGACACGGGTCATCCAACTCAATCAAACGGCCATGGCTATCTATGGGACAAGATGGGCTAATTACGACAAAACCAATACGGCTGTCGCACTCAAAATACCTATTCCCACCAAACGGCTATTGTTTACCCTCGTGCCGATCCTATCAACGTTAACCATGGCACCAGCCACCAAAACCCCGTCGCTCACCAAAACGTCATCGCTCACACCGACCCTCAACAGAGCCTATAGCGCAACCCGGACAATGACCGAGAGTGCGACAGCCACCGAGAGTGCCACCGCCACAAATACCCCTACCGTCACGGCAACCACGGGGGTTGTAGCAACCCGCACCAAAATCACCACGCCCACCCCTCAACCAAGTGTGACGGAGAGTAACACTGCCACCAATACTGCGACAAAAACCGAAACGAACTCACCAGTACCTCGTTTCACATTCACCACATCCAAGACACCCAATCCCAATTTCACCGCCACCAACGTGCCCAGTAATACCGCCACGATGACGTCAACCAAGACTGCCACCACAATCCCCACCCGTACACCGGGAGTATTTGGCAAAGACATGGTTGCGGTGATAGGTTTGCCCAAAGGAATGCTATTCAGAGCCCTGCAACATATCAGTGACAACAAACTGAGTGTGAGCCCCGATTGGAATACCGCGACCATCGCCGACATCGCAGTACCGTTCTATCGCCCCGATATCGACAACGGCGATACTCCAGCCTACTACGAAATCGCCGTGTTTAGTGATGCAGCCCGCAGCAAACAAGCTGGCTTTATCATGCTGACCAATCGTGGGACAAATGGATCACCACACGACTTCCCGATTACCCACTGGGACAGCAAAGGGTATGCGATTAGCAAGCAGTTAGTCAATGCTGCCACAAAAATGGATCGGGCGCTTTCCAGCAAACTTTGGAAGCTCGATACGTTGGGCTATGTGGCCGTCCAAAACGATCAAATCGTCAGCAACATTGGTACCATTCCCGCCCTGCTCGATGGGTTAAGCACCACGAATTTTGATTATTATGCCAATCCAGCACGATCGCTGAGTGAATTCACCTATACGCCTGCCTATATTGCCACCGATGAGGGCAAACTCGTCAATCGCCCATTGATTGCCACCGTCGGACCACAAGCGAGTGAGGCCAAGAGTGTATGGCGCTATACCGACAATACGGGCTTGACCGATTTCTCGCAGTATGCCAAGTCGTATGCCGATTCGTTTGCACCGTTGATTACGCAATTGACAACAGAAGCAACGCGGCCTTGGGGTATCGAAGACCGCATCATCAGCCCGCGTGACATTGCGAGCTACGACAACTACAGCATCCCGGTACCTGCCGGTGGCATCCTCAAAGTGGTCATCCCAATCCAAGGGATAACCATCAAGAACCTGATTATCGACAACGCCAATGTCGAAAATTATCTGGGTGCCGGACTTGATACGCAAACGGTGGCAGGATTCCCCGTACTGACCGTCACGGGGGGGAGCATGCCTACCAACACCCTACCGCGCATGATTGTGACGGTAGTCTCGAGTCGGGGCGCCACACTCGCCAAATTCACCTTCCATCTAATCGCCAGCCCCAGCAAAACTGAGATACGCAGTAACACCACCAAAGCCACGCGGGCATGGAGCAACTGGAGCACGTACTGGGTGGGCGGCAGTAATTCCCAAACCAACGCCGCTGCCGACCAACGCGATTACAATCAGTGGGACATCGGCGGGGGTTGTCAGTCAGGCTGTGGTCCCACCGCCTGGATGATGCTGTTTGGCTGGGCCGACTACAAAAGTTCCATCTCAGGCAGTGGCTGGGGACGCTGGAACACCTACCGTGCCGGCGGTAACAACCTCGGGGTAGCCACTGGTACAACGGGTGTCGCCCCCAAAGTGATGAGCAACGATGTCAAAACCGCCATCTTGTACATCCGCAATCAAGTAGGCACATTTTGTGTCAGTGGGTCGGGGGCAACCACCCCTTGGGACATGAACAACGCTCGCTATTACCTGAGTTATGTGGGCACCGGTATGGGCTTTGCCGAAAGTCACAATATCGTCGGTTACCACGAAGATCGTTTGATGAACTATGCCATCAACGAAATCGCCCAATCCACCGTCGCCAATCGCCGCCCCGTAGTCATCGGCACTGGTTGGCTCAGCCACTACCCCGTCGCATACGGCTATGCAGTCCGCACTCGCCCCGAAGCCTGGGATGAAGGCTGGTTTGATGGTGACGATGTCGTCTACCAACAACAGTTTTATGTCAACAATGGCTGGGGTGGACAAGGCAACGGTTGGGTGAGCGCCGGTACCTGGTTTGCTGGTCGTGTCAGTAAATAATCCGCGACGCAGCCTCCCCCCAGTGAAGCTATTTCACTGGGGGATTTTGGTGGGGTTGTGCACATCACACAATTCTGATGGTCTACTTATTCACCGACTGTGCCGGTAGTGTTTTATCAAAAAAGATGGATATGACTACCTAACCCTCAACAGCAGATTCAGGCGCGCCCACAGCGACCAAACGCCGCCCATAACGCCAGATCATCACCGCTGCCAAGCCACTCGCCAGCAAAATCATGGCGGTTGCGCCACGAAAGAAATACGCCGGTGGTAAATAATCAGTAGTCAATGCCGCAAATAATGGACCGAGCATGCCACCGAGTGACAAGACCATTTCTTTGAGTGCGGCAATTCGACCACGCTGATCGGCTGACGAAATATCGACATAGGCCGCCCCAATTGCCGGTATCACCAATCCCGCACCGAGACCAGCAATAATCGATGCAATAATCAACGGCGTATACTGGGGTGCTTGATCGACCCCGATATACCATGCAGCATGCAAAACCAGCCCAATTGCAATCAACACAAAGCGCCCGAAGCGATCACTCAGGCCACCAAAACCAAATTCCCCCAGCGCCGTGGCGGCACCATGCACACCAACGACCACCCCAAACATCGTCGCAGTATAGGCATACTGCTGGTACAGCTGACGGATCATGGCAGGCTCGGTGGCCACCCACGCAAATGTCCAGACGAATTCCACCACCAACAGGGTAGCTAACACGCCTAGTGGGCGCGGCGGATTGCGCCATATATCGCCAAAGCCACTCCGTGATGGACCATCAGTAGGCTCAGGCACTAACGCTGGTCGCGTCTCGGGGACGATAAAGAGCACCAATATCACTGCCACCAGAGCCATCACCCCCGACACATTAAACGGCGCGGCAAAGCCCAAGGCATCGTACAGTACCCCACCGATGGTCGGGCCAATAATCAAGCCAATACTAATCCCGCCACTGACATAGCCGATCCATTGGGCCCGACGTTCTTCGGGTGCAATGTCGGCAGTAGCAGCCAAAGCGGCAGGCATAATCCCGGCATTGCCAAAGCCCAACACAAACCGCAGTACGACAAACGGAATTAAGCCATCGATATACGGCGTCACGAGATTGACAATCACGATGGTGAGCAAGCCAATAATCAATACTGGCCGACGCCCCCAGCGATCGACGAGATAACCGGCTCCGGGAGCGGCAATCAGATTACCCAACGAAAAGGCAAAGCTCATCCACCCCAAGGCCCCCATGCCAATATTGTGGGCAATCAACCACGGTGCCAGCACCGGGTAAGGCATCGAATGCCCCGTCATCATCAACGTCGTACAAGCTGCCAACAGTAATACCACCGTCATCGGACGGACATTTTTTACCATGATGCCATTACTTTCAATAGACGCAGCCTGCTGCGTCTCTACTACCATAGACGCAGCAGGCTACGTCTCTACATCTATCATGCTACCACAAGCTATTATAATTGTATGGTATGATAAGATAAAGTTTTGATTATGATTTACACATATACAATGCCGTGTTCGCATAACGAACACATCACGATAGACATTTATACGCAGATCCCCCGCTGGTTCGTTGTTTTGTGGAGCGATGCCCCATGACCACTAGTTTGCTACCAACCCTCTTTGGCCAACCCCAAGGTCAACATGTGGC
>DBCF01000242.1:0-15768 GCA_002292925.1 Roseiflexaceae bacterium UBA965
GACAAGCGATTGAGGTACATGCTAATTACGGCGCTACAGGCTTCTTCGCGGGCGAGGCTGACCACATGGCGCTCGGCGCGCCGGCAGATGGTGCGGGCCAGATGGAGGTGCGCTGCGGCTAACGTCCCACCCGGCAAAATGAATTGGGTGAGTGGTGGCAATAGCGCCTCGAATTGGTCAATGGCCTGCTCGAGGACGGTGACATCGCTGTCACTGACCCGCGGGATTTTGGCGGCTTGGCCAGGCGTCGCCAAGTCGGCCCCTACCACAAAGAGCTGGTTTTGGACGGTCGTCAAAATCGCATCGAGCTCGGCGGGCACGCCGGCAGCCCGGACTACGCCAATGGCAGCATTGCACTCATCGACAGTGCCGTAGGCTTGTACGCGGATGGTGTCTTTTGATACACGCAATCCGCCCCATAGACCTGTCTCGCCATCATCACCGGTTTTGGTATAGATTTTCATTGGGCTACTTTCTGTAAAAAAACTCCGCCGTACATAGTGGTACGGCGGAGTAATCGGCTAACATTAACGCAACTTGATGTGCAGGTCGCGCAATTGTTTTTCTTCGACGGGGGAGGGCGCGCCCATCATCAAATCTTGGGCTTGTTGAGTCTTGGGGAATGCAACGACCTCGCGGATGGTCGCTTCGTCGGCCAAAATCATGGCGATGCGGTCGATGCCTGGGGCGATACCGCCGTGGGGTGGCGCACCAAACTCAAAGGCTTCGAGCATGTGACCAAATTGGAGCAACGACGTTTCGCGGCTGATGCCGAGCAAGTCAAACAGCTTTTGTTGCACATCGCGTTGGTGGATACGAATCGAGCCGCTGGCCACTTCGTAGCCGTTGAGCACCAAGTCGTAGGCTTTGGCGCGCACTTTGCCCGGGTCGGTATCCATCAAGCCTACATCGCTGTCGAGCGGGGCAGTGAAGGGGTGGTGAGCGGCGTCCCAACGATTTTCGCCCTCGTTCCATTCCAGCAACGGGAAGTCGAGAATCCAGGCAAATTTGAGCAGATTGGGGTCGGCCAAATTAAGCCGGCTGGCAAATTCGCGGCGAATTTTGTCGAGGACGGCGGTAACCACTTTGTGGCTATCGGCCACGATGACCACCATGTCGCCCGCTTGGGCTTCACAGGCCGTCAAAATCGCCTGCATTTCGCTGGGGTCGACCTGCTTGGCAAACGACGAGCGCAATTCGGCGCCGTCGGCTGGCAAGGCGGCCCACAACAAGCCTTTGGCACCGTTTTGTTTGGCGATGTCGATGACTTCGTCGATTTGCTTGCGCGAATACGCCGCCACACCGGGGATGCGGATGGCTTTGATTTGGCCACCGCTCTGGACGGCACTGCTAAACAACGTGAAGGGTGAATTGGCCAACAACGCCGTCAAATTCACCAATTCGAGCCCGTAGCGCAAATCGGGTTTGTCGGAGCCGTAGCGTTCGACGGCTTCGTTGTACGTCATGCGGGGGAAGGGCGAAAGGGTGTGCTTGTGGGGTACGACCACTGGCACCATTTCGGTGAACAAACGCTCGACGACATCGAGGACGTCTTCCATATCCACAAACGACATTTCCATGTCGAGTTGGGTGAATTCTGGTTGGCGATCGGCGCGCAAGTCTTCGTCGCGGAAGCAGCGGGCGATTTGGAAGTAGCGGTCGAACCCGGCCACCATCAACAATTGTTTCATTTGTTGGGGTGATTGGGGCAACGCAAAAAACTCCCCTTCGTGGACGCGGCTGGGCACGAGATAGTCGCGGGCCCCTTCGGGGGTCGATTTGGTCAAAATCGGCGTTTCGATTTCGAGGAAATGTTCTTTGTCGAGGAAGTCGCGGATGAATTTGACGAAGCGGTGGCGCATAATGATATTGCGTTGCATCCGTTCGCGGCGCAAATCGAGGTAGCGATATTTGAGGCGTAGGGGTTCTTCTTCGTTGCCGTCACGGTTAATCATCAACGGCGTCTGTTTGGCGGCGTTGAGTACTTCAACGGCGACTGCTTTGACTTCGATGCCACCGGTGGCAATATCGGCGTTGGTGGCTTCGGCGGGGCGGGTACGGACCACACCCGTGACACGGAGTACATATTCGCTCCGGGCATCGGAGGCAATGGCATGCACGGCGGCATCGTCGGCTGCGTCAAATACCACTTGGGTCAAGCCGTAGCGGTCGCGCAAGTCAATGAAAATCAACGGGCCGTGGTCACGGCGGCGATGTACCCATCCCGCCAACGTGATGGTCTGGTCGTGATGGCTGGGGCGGAGCTCACCGCACGTATGTGTACGATACATAAAATCTACCTCTTGTAGGACGGTGCCATGATAAATGACATACTGTGGCTATTATACCATTCTGATTGTGGGTATGAGGCTCTCAGCGTTTGCGCTTGGATTTGCGGGCCACCACGATAATCTGCTCGCTACTACTGTCGTACGGGTTGAGCTCGTAATCACCATAGATTGCGTCGACCTGGAATCCCGCCCGGGCCAACAGATGCTCGACCTCATACCGCCATAACCAGCGCATGGCAAAGGCCGCATTGTGACGCTGTACCCGTTGATTACTATCGATGATGTCGTACATAAACACCACGTTGATGAGCTGTTGGGCCACATCCGCCCATTGCGCCACAAATTTTTGGACGGTGCGGCCGTCGGGCAACGGAAACGTTTTGTCGAGCATCACGTCGCCGTGATAATCGGGCAATGCGCGCACATCCGGGTTAAACAAATCAATCACCAACGTGCCTGTTGGGCGCAAGGCGGCGTGCAACGTACCGAGTGCATCGAGTTGGTCCTCGACTGTCAGCATGTGCATAAACGAATTAAGCGCCACAATCGCCAGACTATAGCGGGTATCGCTGGCCCAATTGCGGATGTCGCCGTGGTGGAGCGTCAGCGGGATGCTGGGGTCTTGGTCGTGGGCCCGTTGTGCCACCGCCAGCATTTCGGGCGAGCTGTCGACGCCGGTGACGGCGTAGCCCGATTTGGCGAGTGGGATTGCCACACGTCCCGTGCCACACATGAATTCAAGGATGGGACCTTTGGTGCGGCGGGCGAGGGCGCGATAAAAATCGACGTCGTCGCGGACGCCCGCAAAGTCCACCGCATAGAGTTCTGCGATGGAAGCGTATTCTTGCATCGTTTGTGCTTTCGCTTATATCAGGCTACGCCGGAGCAAATCCGAATCATAGCGTTGGCTGTGTTGTTCGTGCAAAAATGCCTCAAATGCCTCGACCCCGTTGGTGCGCAAATATTGGCGCTCGGCCTTGCTTATCGGCAAAATCCACAACGTCTGAATGTAGGTCTGGGGATGGTCGATTTCGCCGGCGGGGTTGGGATCGTAGATGTGGGGGTCATCGAGGAAGGGGTAGGTGAAGTACAGATATTCGAGCGCCGAATTGGGTACAATCGGCTCACCGATGGGCATTACGAAGCCCGCCCCGATTTCGAGGTTGTGGATGTGGGGGTGCTCGGCAATCATCAACAAAATCTCGCAGACCGCCTCAGAATAGACATTGCTGGCATGCATCAAGTATTCGTGGCGGATGCCTCGCGGGTCGCGACTGGTGTGGGTGCTATGTGGGATGGTCGAGCGTGACGCCCCGACTGTGCAATACACATCAAACAACGGATTTTGTTGAAACACACAAATCGAGAAATGGGCCGAAATTGCGCTGTGGATGCCTTCGGCGCCTTGTTTGGGACGGGCACCTATTCGAAAGGTGGGTGTGCCCTTCCAGCGCAACAGGCGATCATAGTAGAGGACTGCCGGGTCAGATTCACGTTCCCAGCGTTGGGCGAGTTGCTCGCGATAGGGGTCAATGATGCTCATGGGGTGGTTCCTGCGGTGCGATAATCGGTACCCACAACTAATATGAGATTGGCTTCTTTTGAGGCGCCACTCGGACGGGTCGCATTGACACTTACTTGGGTGCTACTCAAGCCGAGGTTATCGATGATGCGTTGCCGTTCGCGGCTATGATCACCGATGTCATATAGCATGGTAGTGGTGGTGGTGGTACCGTCACCAGCATCAATCGTGGCAAATCCTTGCTTGCTCAAATCAGTGGTGACTTTGCTACCGAGCCCACTCACGTTGGTGCCATTGAGGACCTGCAGATTGACGATGCCATCAATGCCGGCACCGGTTTTCCAACGTTTGACTAGGCTGGCAATGTCACTGGGATTCCAATAAATATCTGACCCAATCACATTATCAACCCGCACTTCGAGTGGGTTAATTGCCAACTGTGAGATGCGATCGCTGTCGAGTCGTGTGGCAATTCCTGCCAAATCAGTCATGGTGGTGACATTGCCTATGGGCAAGGTGGTACGGACGTTTTGTTCGAGTACGCCAATCCATTGGGGCAAGAGCGACACATTGGCCATGATACCGCGACTGCGCACCGCACTGAGTACCGCTTTGAGGACTTGTTGTTGGCGTTTACTGCGGTCAAAGTCGTTGCTCGAATGACGTGAACGCGCATAAACCAAGGCGGTGTGCCCATTCATTTGCTGGATGCCTGGGGCAATATAAATCCGTTCGACACCGTGGTTTTCGGTGGGAAATTCGGGGTCAACCAAGGCCATTTTGACATCAATCACGATGCCGTTGACACTATCGACTAAGCGCTCAAAGCCTTGGAAGTCGACTTGGGCGGTGTAATCTACTTTGACGTTGAGAAACCGTTCGATGGTTTGGGCGGCGGCTGCACCACCACCGGCGTCTTTGCTGGTACCACTCCCATAGAGCTTTTCGGCATTATAAAACCCATAGGCGTAGGCTCCATTGACCTTGCCCAAATTCCCGTTGGGGAGTGGGACCACCGAGTCACGGGGGATCGACAGCATCGTGGCCCAACCCGCTAACGGGTCGACCCGCACGAGGATGAGCGTGTCACTGCGCACCCCTTCAGCTTCACTTTCGGCACGTTTGTCGACGCCAATCAACAACACCGAAAACGGCTCTTTGAGCGTAGAAGGGACAAAATTATCGGTAATTGTGGTTTGGTTGGTCGTGGTCGTGTCTGTGGTGGTGTCAGCACCGCCATTGGCTCGCGGGTCATTTTGCTGGATGTTGGCGAGGGCTTGGTCGGTACGCCGCAAAAACACGAGCGCCGTGCCACCACCACCAACCAATAACAACAAGACAATCGCAATGATATACGTCCGCCAGCTATTGGCTTGCGAAAGCACTCGTTGAGCCGCCATGCGCGCCGGGGTGGTGCTTGGCAACAACGGTTTGGTTGGGCGGCGTAATAATTTAACTGGACGTAATGAGCGACGTCGCGTCGGTTTTTGCACGGGTCATCCCACTGGTATTGAACAAATATGTTGTGATTATACACCATTGCCATTGCGTCGTGGCTGTTAGGATGCTGATACAATGATTTTAAGGGCTATTTATGACATTATTTGAAAAAAACGTGGTGCCCAACGTGAATTGCGACACATCCAGCTGTGCCTACGGGCGGTTTTCGCCGGGCACAGGGTGGATTGCGTGACCGTAACGACTTTGGTTGGTGCCACAGACCAAGAGGGCGCACACCTATGAGCAATCGCAAATCACTCATCGATCAAATCCTCGAAGCCGCCAGCGCCCGTGGTATCTACAACCCCACCGCCCATGCACCCCGCCCGCTCGACATCCCCGATGATAGCCTTGTGCCTGCCCAAGACCGCATGGCCTACCATTTGCTCAAAAGCAACGGCTTTGCGCCACCCTTTATCGAAGAACGCACATTATTACTCGCTGACTTTGCCACCCTCAGCCAAGAACGTGACGCCCTATTACAACGTTGGGCGCAACTAACGGCGGTACGCCAAACCCAGGCCCTACAACAGTTGCGGACGCGGTTGCACGATTTGTGGCGCCGTACGCTCGACTACAATCTGCAAGCCCCGCCGGCGTTGCAGATTGGTGGTGTACGGGTCGACTACGAGTTGCGGGATTTTGTTGAGAATACGTCCCAATAACGCCGGAATTGTTGACTTTCTTCATTTGGACCTATCAAAACGGTGCAGGTGGGTGGGATGTCTGTTGCCAATTCACGACTATCTGCCCAGGTATTTTTTTCATACACATAATCAATATCGGTCAAATCATGAGTCACAGCATCGTCATCAGTGGTGATTGCACACTCACAGGGGATGTCCAATAACTGCTGGATGGCCACGAGGTCGCTGGCAGTGGTGCCGATGCCCATCTCGAGAATCAACGTCATCTGTTGATCGTGGATGCGGCTGGCGAGTGGCGCGAGGTAATGACAAATCCGCGGGTAGAGGGCGGGGATGCCCGCTTCGATGGGGATGATGATTTTGTGAGCGCCCAACACAATCGCCAACTCACACACGGCTTGGAGTTGACTGGCAATGGTATCGCGGATTTTGGGGTGGTTTTGGGAGTCAGGGAAGCTGTAACTAGGGGCACGTACAATGATTGGCCCGCTGACATGTTTGAGTTGGGTGCGTACCCGCCGCGCCCACGGCTTCCATTGGTCATCGAGTAATTCACTATTGCGACAATCGTCAATCACCACCGTAATCGGGTGGGCGCTCAGCAAGTCACGGAGCAACGCCAATTGCTCGACACTCACTACAAACCCCACCAGTGGCGCTGGCGGATCGTCGCTGGCCTCGCTCTGCGTGACTGCTTCGTCGTCGTTCATCGTTGGCGGATCCAATTTATCAGCACAATCACCCCAAACACCGCAGTACAGGTCAACACAATTGCTGCTCCGGTAGCGACCGCAAAATAATACGATAGCAACAAGCCCACAAACGCCGACCCGGCCCCAATCAACGCCGATACCACCATCATGCGCCGTAAATCGCTGGTAATCAGCGAGGCAGCGGCCGCGGGGGTGACCAGCAAGGCACTGGTGAGTACCACACCTACTACTTGGATGCCGGTGACCACGGTAAATGCCAACAAGATTAGCAACATGGTGCGCAGGCGATTGCTCTGGATACCGATGACTTCGGCGTGGGTGCCATCAAACGACGTCAATTCGAGCTCTTTGTGAAACAAGACGAGTACCACCAGTACCACCAGCGCTACCGCCGTCATCAACCATAATTCTTGCGATTGCACGCCCAAAATATTACCAAACAAAATATGACTCAAGTCGCGAAACGACTGCAAGCGGCTCATCAACAAAATTCCCAAGGCAAACATGGCTGTAAAAATCACACCGATGGCGGTATCTTCACGCAGGGTGCTTTTGCGGGCCATCCAGCCGATGCCCAGCGCCGTCATGACCCCTGCTGCCAAGGCACCACCAACCAGACTCCAGCCATTCATGTAGGCGATAACCACACCGGGCAGCGCGGTATGGGCCAAGGCATCGCCGATAAATGCGAGGCGCCGGAGCACCACGTAGCTCCCGATAATTCCGCAGGTGGCGGCAATCAACAGCGAGGCAATTAGGGCGTTTTGCATGAATTGGTAGGCAAATGGGGCGATTAGCCACTGCCAAAGCTCACTCATATGATTCCTCTACCACGGCTTGTTGATACAATTCTGCCGCTTGTTGGCTGACGACGGCCCCGGCTCGCAGGCTGATTATCAGGTCAAATTCTTGGCGGATACGCGATAAATCGTGGGTGGCCACAATGGCCGTCCGCCCCAGTTGTTGTAGTTCATCGAGGATAGTGCATATCAACAGACGTGTTTCGGGGTCGACATTGTTGAAGGGCTCGTCGAGCAACAACAACTCTGCTTCTTGGACAATCGCCCGCGCCAGCAAGGCTCGTTGCTGTTGGCCACCCGACAAATCACTAATCCGGCGATCGGCCACTGCCCCTAGCCCGAGCCGGTGCAACGTTTGCTCGACTAGGGTGTCGTCGTAGCGCTGTGGGTTGGTAAACCAGCCGAGGTGTACATAACGCCCCGTCATTACAAAGCGCCGTACCGTGATGGGGAAGCGCCAATCGATTTCGCCCCGTTGGGGCAGATAGGCCACCCGGTGATGGCAAGCCCGCACCGGCCGCCCATAGATACTGACGGTGCCGGCGTTGTAGGGCTGGAGCCCCGCCAACGTCTTGAGCAACGTGCTTTTGCCGGCGCCGTTGGGACCAATCAAGGCCGCCCGAATCCCGGCGGGGATGTCGAGGGTGGTGCAATTGAGGGCGTCACCTTGGCTGGCGTCGTAGACCACCCGCAGGTTGCGGATGGTGACGGCGTCAGACCCCGGTACCGAATCAACGTGATGCCGCCCACTGTAATGTAAAATCATGCCTATTGTGCCTCTGTGAGTGCCGTGACCATGGTACGCACATTATAGCGCATCATAGTCTTGAGCAATGTGCTGTTGCCGGAGCTATTTAGGGTGAATCAAGGCCGCCCACATCCCCATATGGGGGTGAGGGCGGCGTAATTGAGGGCGTTACCGTGGTTGGTGTTACCACCCGCTTATGCCTTTGTGAGTGCCGTGACCATGGTGCGCACATTATAGCGCATCATTTCGATATAGGTGGCACCACTGCTGTTGGCCTCGCCCAAGGCATCGGTGTAAAGTGCTGGTGCAATCGAGACACCGGCCTCTTGGGCAATTTGTTCCATTACCTTGGTGTTGCTCATGTTTTCAACAAAAATAGCCTGCACGCCACTCGCCTTGATATCGTTGACTAAGGCCACGATACTCGCCGCATCGGGGTCGCTACTTTCGGTGGTCACCGAACCGAGCCCCGTTCCCACTACCTCAAACCCGTAGCGCGCCGCAAAATAGCCAAAGGTGTCGTGGCTGGTGACCAGCTTGCGTTGGGCAGCGGGCAATGTGGCAATTTGTGCTTGGATTTCATTGTCGAGCGCTTCGAGTTGCGCAATGTAGGCGGCGGCATTGGCAGTAAGGGTCTCTTTTTTGTTAGGCATCGCCGTAATCAACCCATCACGGATGTTTTGGGCCATGATGATTGCATTGGCGACATCGTGCCAGATGTGCGGGTCAGTTTCGTCACCGGCCATCAACGGTGTTACCCCGGTGCTCGCGGTAATCTGGGTCGCTTTACTGCCCGATGCCGCGTATAAATCGGCAAACCATGGCTCAAAGCCCACCCCAAGCTCGATTACCACCGTGGCATTGACCAAGGCCACCCCGTTGGCGGGCGTCGGCTCAAAGACGTGGGCGTCACCGTTGACGGGTACCAAACTGGTCACCGTGGCAGTGTCACCCGCAATCTGCTGAGTCATGTCGGCTAGCACACTAAATGTGGTGATGATGGTGGGCGTGCTCGTAGTGGCTGGTGCGCTACTACCACAGCCCGTCAAGAGACTGATGATGCATGCCATGATGATGAAATAGGATTTTGCCATAACTAAATCGACTCCTAATTGACAGTTACTTTCATTTACAATGATAGCAACTATCAATTGGATTGTCAAATTTTTGCAGAAAGTGGTCGCACAAACAGGAGATCGGGTTTGCCTGCCCCATTGGCGTCAGGGATGACCCCACTGAGCACAAAGCCGTTGCGCAAATAAAACCCGCCGGCGTGGTGGGCTGTAGGCATAAAGGAGACGAGGTGAGTCAGTGGGTCAGGATAGAGTGTCACTCCTCCCATTGATGTGCTGTGGGTCTCGTCATCGCTCCAGGCAAACAAGGTGCTGACTTGACGTGATTGCAAGATGGTGATGAGGTCGTTGAGTAGCGCCCGCCCGATGCCCCAGCGTTGGTGTGTCGGGGCAACCACGAGGGGGTGTAATTCCCACGCATGTCCGTCGTATTGAGGGTGAGCACCAATCCAGCCGATGATTTCGGTTGGTGTACGGGCAATCAGATTGCAGTGGGATGAGTCGTTTTGGGCGCATACTTCGGCGTGGGCAGCGGCATATGTAGGCCAGGCCGGTGAGTGATTGCTGAAGCCGGCATACAAGAGGTGGGCAACGTGGCTCACGTCGGCTTCGTTGGTGAAATCGAGGGTGGTAATCAGGTATGGTGTTGCATGTGTCATGGCGAGTACTCACTCGGGTAAAACTACTTGGGCTTATTGGGTGAGTTGATTGATGACCAAGCTGGTAATTTGTGGTCCATGGCGGAGCATCCAGCCACTATCGGCGGCCCGCGCTCCCAACATCGCGATCCGCACCATGCTGCTCTCGTCGGCCCACACAACCATCCCCGAAGCCCCACTATGCCCAAACGACGCGGGCGCAAATTGTGGGCTGACCCAGTGGGGGGCTTTGGTGCCACGCAATTCGGGGCCCAGCCCCCACGGACTAGGATTCCACCACAACGGCGGCATAAAGCCACCGCTGAGTCCGCGTGTTTGGTCGCTGAGAGCTTCTTCGCGTAGGGTTGGTGTTAAAAAATCACTGTGGGGCAAAAACGCATCCACCAACGCCAACGCACCAGCCGCATCAGTACACAGACCGCCCCATGGCAGGGCGAGGCTACGCCAAAAAGGACTGTTGAATGTTTCGAGATTGGTACCACGATGGCGCCCACGCACATCGGCGATGGTGGCGACGGTGCGGTCGATGGGGTTGCCGAGGAGACCGCGGATGCCCAGTGGCGTCAGCACGAGGCTACTGAGGGCTTCAGCGCAGCCCTGTCCTGTCAGCCGTTCGAGTAAAATCCCCAACAAGCCGTAGCCCAAATTACTATATTGCACGCCACTCCAGGCTGGCTTGACTGGGGCACTGATGAGGCATTCTTGGGCGAGTTTGGGCCAGTCGAGACCGATGGCGTACAAGCCGTCTTTGTCGGCCAAATCGAGGGCCAAACCGCTGGTGTGGCAGAGCAAACTACGAATGCTTAGGGGAGCACTGGCGGGGGTGATGTCGCTGAGATAGGTGCCGATAGGGTCATCAAGGGCGATTACCCTGCGGTCGATAAGTGTTAACACTGCGAGCGAAAGTGCCAGCTTAGTGATTGACGCCACGGGGAATACACTGTCAGGGGTGAGTGGTTGTTGGGCGCCATCGAGTCCATAGGCAGTGATGACCGGTGCGTCATAACCGTATTGATAGCCGAGCACCAGCCCCGGCAAAATACCTTGTTGTTGGTTTTGGGAGATATACGTGGTGATGTCCATGCTGGCCTCTTGTGTGGTTATGTTGGGAAAATTGTGCTATTATTGACGTAATTCCTGCATCTTTGCCCAAAAATTGCGTATACAACGTCGATTGACGTATCTAAAGTATACACGACCACATCCACCCTGATATGAATTATGCGTGAGGAGTTTGCCATGCAACGTCGCCAATTACTGCGGAGTCTGATCGCATTGCCCCTGTTGGGCTGTGCCACGCCCCAAGTGAGTGTTGGTCCTACTCCGGGACCGCAACCTGGGTTGTTTATTGATGCGGGCTACAACTACGGCCCGATTTCGCCACTGGTATATGGCAGCAACACCGGCCCGTGGCAAACCATCGGGCTCGATCATCGTACCTTGAGTCGCGATGCCGGTATCAGCATGATTCGCTGGCCGGGGGGCAATTGGGGTGACGAACACGACGTCACTGAGCTGATGATCGACGAATACATGGCGATGTGCCAGACCATCGGTGCCACGCCGTCGATTCATGTACGGGTATTTGAAGGCACCGCCCAAAAAGCCGCCGAGATGGTTAAATACGTCAATATCACCAAAAAATACGCCGTCAAATATTGGGCCATCGGCAACGAACCCGATTTGTTTGTCAAAAAACGCGGTGCCGCCAAATATGGGGTCGACGAATATGTGGCCGATTTTGTGTCATTCCGGGCCGCCATGAAGGCCGTTGACCCCAGTATCATCGTGATGGGTCCTGAGCAGAGTCAGTTTAGCCCCAACGAAAACTACCCCCGCGACGCCTCTGGTGCCTACTGGCTACGCAGTTTTTTGCAACAAGTGCCTGATGTCGAAATGGTCTCGCTCCACCGCTACCCCTTTGGCGAAGGTGCGGTTACGCCCCGCCAATTGGCTGCCGACCCGGCGTCGTGGAGTACCTCGATTGATTATATGCGGGCTCTGATGCGCGAAGTGTTGGGCAAAGAAGTGCCCCTCGCCATTACTGAAGCCAATTCGGATTGGAGCGGGCGGGTCGATGAGCTGACTGGCACCAATTCGTTCCGTAATTCTTTGTGGTGGACAGATGTGTTGGGGCGTTTGATTGCCAAACAATGTGCCATCGTCAATCAGTTTTGTATGGGGGCGATTTCGGGGCAAGGGCTGGGGATTTTTGGGCCAGTGTCGTATAATTCTGGACCTTTGCCCATCTACCAGACCTACACGTTGTTTCACAAGTTCGGTTCGACGTTGGTGCATGCTAGTAGTGACGATGCCGACTTCCACTTGGTGGCGGCCCAGCGCAGTGACGGCGTGCTGACGGCGGTGTTGGTCAACCACCGCGAAACCCCCGTGACAATGCCGTTGACCATCGCCAACGCCAAAGTCACCAAAGCCCAGGCGTGGCGCTTTGGTGATGGCTATGAATTGCGTGATGACGGGGTGGTTGATGTCACCCAGCCCATCGTGTGGCCGGCGTTGTCGGCGACGTTGCTTGAATTGCAATAGCGCCCGTCAGCGTTTGGTGAATTCCGCGAGGAAGTATTCGTTGGCGTCACTGAGGTTCATGACTTTCATTTTGAACATGAGTGATAGTCGAAATGTCGTTTCGGTATTGGCGTCGGGTAATACCATTACTGATTGCCCAGCGGGCAAATTGAGCAACTCGGCAAATTTACTATATTTGCCGATGTGGTCTTGGTAGTGGCCGGTCTTGGTTTCGATCCAATAAATCCGACCGTTGAGGTGCACGAGGACATCGAGTTCGAAATCATCGCCGTTGGGCATGATGATTTGCGGATTAGTGAGGATTTCGAAATCCGTCACCCATGCGTCACTGGCAAATTGACGCATCATCTGGGCAATGTAGCGTTCGAGCCATTGCCCAGAAAAAAAGTTTTGGGCGCGCGGCTCGTTGCTGGGTCGCGCGCTGATGTTGTACTGAGGCGCTTTTTTGTAGAGATAGTCGCGCAACAGCGTTAATTCGTGCAGTTTGTTGCACACCAAGGTCATATCGGCGATGGCTTGCTGTGGTGATTGGGCAATATTCAGCCAAAACGACGAGCCCTTCTGCATGTTTTTTTTGATTTGCTCAAGCAGTGGGATGATGTGGTAGTACTTGTTGCCCATTAAGGTGGCCATTTCGTTGAATACCCCGTCGTATTCTTGGGCGTTTGGCACCGTGCGCACATTGACCCCCCGTTGTTGCAAAAATTGCAAGATGTGGGTGGCCTGCGGGTCTTCGTATGGCGCCACAATTGTTTTGATTGGAGTGCTGATACTGGTGCGTACGCCGGGTTGCTTGAGTGATTCGATTTGTTGGGTTAGTTGTTCGATTTTGCTCAGCATGATGCGCTGGTCGTGCATGATTTGCTTCAACACATCGGTGTCAACGGTGGGTGATGGTTTGCGAAAGATATCAAATATACTCATTGCACCTTCCATATTTACGTTAATATGGTATTAGTATAAATACAATCAGTGATTTTGTCTAGTCGCATGCAAAAAACCTCTCCTCACATGTATTTGGTGAAGAGAGGTAGCGTATTGCTGGCCTATTTATGCCGGTGAGTGGCTACGCTGGTACAAAATGATGCATGCGCCGATGATGCTTACACCCACAATTACTCCGAAACTACTCAGACTTATCAGATCGGGTGCGATAAGTGATTGTCCACGCCAGGCCTGCCAAATCAACAATCCGGTGAGTGCGGTATAGGCAACCCCAACCAGATGCACGAATTGCTGATGTTGGGTGCTTGACTGACGACCAAATAAGCGACCAGACAGCAATACCAGTGCCAATAACGGCAAGAGTTGGAGGCCGTGGAGCCCTACAAAATGTCCGACCCGCAAATCACCAGCGACAGTGCTCCACCCCAGCAAGGGCAACCCGGGACCGCCGTCATCGACACCTACGCTGTGCGCCCCATAATTGGCCGGTGCCCGCTTATCGACCTGCATGGTGTGCAATTGTGATGGCGACACATTGACCGAGGTCATCAAGACACCGGCAATCATACCCACAAAGGCGACGGTCAAGCCCCAACCACAGGCAATGCGAATGAGGGCAGGGATAGTTTTTTGGCTGATGACCACAAAAAGACAGATGATATTTGCGGTGGCCAACATGCTAATGAATGTAGCCATCAGCGAATAAATCGTGGTATCGAGGGGGGTACTGATGTTGTAATGACTGGTGGTGCCCCGCACGACTTGCAGGGTGATGAGGGCTGTTTCGACCACCAACGCCACGGCGATGGTGCCACTCGCCAATTTGTACCAACGTGAGGTGGTGGGTAACAATGTCGCTATCCAGGCGATACTCACCGCATAAATGGCGCCAGATATGGCGAATTTGAGGGGTTTAACCCAGCCATCGACGCCGGTAATTACGACAGGATTGAGAAAAAACAATAGTGCTACGACGGGAATTAACGCCACATGGAGCAGGGTGACAATCATCAGAACGCGTTGTTGTTGCCACATAGTGCGCAAGAGTGTCATGCGAATTTTCCTTTCAAAAACGACTTATAGCCCGAACGACCCATGCCGCCAGCGCCGTACTACGATGTACAAGAGTAATCCAAATGGACCCACCATGAATACGCAGATGAGGCAGAGCGAAGTCAGCCAAGAGGGGATACCTAGTTGTTGGCTGTCGCTATACACCCAGCGCCCCGTCCAGAGGTCAAAGGCCAAGAAGTGAATCCAGGCGGTAGTCGCACCAGATGGCGTGCTGAGCAACCCGGCGATGATATCGAGTTGGGGGTTGGCGAGGATGGGCAACAGTGCGGCGAAATTGGGGATGACCAAGCTACTGTAGAGCAATGCAATCGGGATGACGAAGAGACTTGATGCCATGATGCGCCGGCTCCACGTCCAATTGGGCAGGGCAATCATCAATACCCAAAACGGCATGACGAGTAGATTACTGATTTGAAAAAGCTGACTCACAAGAGTTCCTTTCTGGCGCCATGTGGCGCAAATCCCCGTTGCCAAGCATCGAGTGTGGCACGGATAATACTATAGTCGAGTGGCCCATGACGTTGCATGGTGAGGGCCAGCATGGCAATCCCATGCACCATCTGCCAGGCCGACAGAGCGATTTGGAATGATCCGTAGGTAGGGGTTACCACACAATGACCGGCAGTAATCATCGCTTCGATATGGGTGTGGATGACCATAAAAGCTGGGCTATTTAGCAGTTGTGTATCAAGCGATTTGGCGGGGTTGCAATAGACTTGGGTGGCGGCCATCGAAAACATCAGCAGGAAATAATCGGGGTTACTCACGGCAAACTTGACATATTGCACGCCACTTTCGCGGGTGGCGATACGGATGTCGGTTTGTGGTGGGTAGTCATTGAGTGCCTCGGTGAGTTTGGCGAACCCTTCCTCGCAAACCGCCTGCAAGATTGCATCTTTGTTGGCATAGTATTCATAAATACTTGCTGGACTATAGTCGATGGCATCGGCAATTCTTCGAATTGACAAGGCCGTCACGCCCTCGTGGTGGATGATTTCGACCGCGCTCTTGATGATTGCTTGGCGGATGCGGGTGTTTCGGCGTTGCCGCGGTTTTTCATTTTCCATCGAAGGCCTTTCAAAAAACCGAATAGTGTTCAATAAATATAATGCTGTTCGAATAATTTGTCAAACAAAAAAGGAGCAATCATTGATTGCTCCTTTTAACAGTGCTTTGGGGGAATGATTAGGGAGTGGCAGTCGCTGCGGTAGTGGCGGTGGCAGCGGCGGTAGTGGCGGTGGCAGCGGCG
>DBCF01000242.1:15825-16091 GCA_002292925.1 Roseiflexaceae bacterium UBA965
GCAGCGGCAGTGGCGGTAGCAGCGACAGTGGTGGCAGATGCGGCTGCGGTCACGGTTTTGGTGGCCGTTGATCCGGCGGTATTCGTGGCGACAACGGTACCACTTGTTGCTGATGCGGTGACGGTACTCACGGGTACGAGTGTATCGGTTGCAACCGGGGCTGTGGGGGCAGTTGTATCAGCAGGGGCTGCGGGGGCAGTCGTAGCAGCAGGGGCTACGGGTTTGCTGGTTGGTGCCGCAGGGACATCTGTTGCCGTGGCTGGCAT
>DBCF01000242.1:16181-22222 GCA_002292925.1 Roseiflexaceae bacterium UBA965
GGGCGGTGGCGACCAGGGTGGCGAGGCGTTGTTCGCCGGTAAGATCATCGCCACAAGCGACCAATGATAATGCGATTGCCGAAACGGCGAAGATTTTGCTCAATGTATGCACAATATTACTCCGTGTAGTAAATTACAATATGCTTACTATACCGTGAAATTACTAATTTTGTCAATTGTTTTGGGACATAAAACAATACGTACGCCTAATTTATCTTGCACAAGGCAAGCAGAGGGCGTGGAGACCATTGGATCGTAAGATGGGGGCTGCGTCTCAACGTACGACAACGCGCCGCGACATACTGCGGCGCGTTGTTGATTTACTTCCTACTTCAAATTTCCTATGTCTACGGGGCTGGGTACGCCGTCGCAGCCGGCGTGTTGGTGGGCGGGATTGGGTAGGCAGTGGCGGTACGGCTGGCAGTGGCGGTACGGCTGGGGGTGCTGGTGACGGCACGTGCAGTCAGTGTCTGGGCATAGAAGGTTGGGCTACGACGGGCAAGCATTGTCTGGGTGCTCCGTAAGTGGGTGCGGGTACGGGTGGCGGTGAATGTGTTTGCGATGAAGGGAGTCGCTGATGGCAGTGTGGCGGTGACGGTGGTCGTACTTGATCTGGTCGGTGTGGTTGAGTTGGTGGGAGTTCTGGTCAGTGTCGTTGTGCTCGACCTAGTGCGGGTATTTGAAGGCACAAACCCGGGAATGGTTGCGGTACCTGTTGCGGCCAACGGCGTCTTTGATCGGACGTTGGTGGGTGACTTTGTGGCTGTCAGTGTGCGCGTAAATGTGGTGGTGGCTGTTGGTGATGGACAATTGCCGGGGGTAGCACAAGCCGTGGCTGTTAATGTCGGCGCCACGCTGTCGGGATTGGTGTTGTTGTAAATTTGGATGACGGTGTTGGCAGATACGGCGCTACTATAGAGCATTACGTCGTCAAGTGCACCGGTAAATCCACTCTTTGGCCAGACAGTGGCGCTACTGCTATAGCCGAGCATGAGTGGATCGTTTATCGCTGGGAGTGCGATTGTCGCTTCGGAATATAACTTGGCATTCATATAAAACGATAGCTTTTGCGTGGTTGGGTTGTAGCTACAGGCGAAGTGATACCAGCGGTTAAAGACGGCGTTTTCACTTTCGACAATAACCGGTGCAGTAGCGGCAAACCCCGCACACAGTGGCATATAACCGGTACTATCTGCACGTAAACCAACAGACATGCCTTGACCCGTTGCGTTGGTTTTGGTCATAAAGAAGTCATTGCCACTCGCAGAAACAGCGCTGACATTGGCCCAGAACGCCACTGTAAATTCACTCGTTGATGCGGGTGCCGTAAGGGCTAATTGCTGGGCACTATTATTGCTAAATATTGCTGCTGAACCATCATGAGGCACGAGACTACTTGCTTCTGGTCGCCCAAAAACTGGGCATTTGTTGTTGCTTGCGTCACACCGCATGGTGCCGCCGTTCGGTGATATGCTCTGCAGTTGGGTTTCGATAATCAACCCGTTGATTTTAGTGCTTTCATTGAGGGGCGTTGTCCCATTGAGTTCTGCACGGGTAAGCACACGATTGAAGATGGCGACTTGACTCAGTTCGCCAGTCACCCCTTCCATGGTATCGTAGCGCCGACCGATGATGAGTGGGGCTGCGGGTGGGGTAAATGCTCCACGCACAATGTCTTGGCCGATGATTTGGGCATCGCGCCACAAGGTGCGGATGCGTGAAGTGGGGTCAAAACTACAGGCATAGTCGTGCCATTCTTGGTCGACATACCAGCTGGTACTGCGTAGATCATCACCATAGAAGCTACAATAGGGACGATTTTCTCTGTCGATACCCATGGTCAAATACTGGCGTACCGCACCTGGTGTACCAATGCTGACCATTACATCGGCGCGGTTAATATTTGTACGGCGCAGGCTGGCGCGCACAGTAAACGGCACGCCGTTGAGGTTGATGGAATTTGACGAAATCAGCTCGGTGTTGCGGCTATTGTTAAAAGTGAGGGCCTGTGAATCACTCGAGTTGAGTGTGGGGCAGGCTTGTGGTGACCCACAGCTGAAGGTGACTGGGTTGCCAGTGACGACCACTTCGGCAAAATTGAGTGATTCGGTTGCATCAAGTT
The DNA here is from genome assembly GCA_002292925.1 of Roseiflexaceae bacterium UBA965. GTDB lineage: Bacteria > Chloroflexota > Chloroflexia > Chloroflexales > Roseiflexaceae > UBA965. Next base: position 18,304 of record DBCF01000242.1, read on the forward strand.
GGATTCGTATATAGCGAGCTTGGGTACCAGCGGCGAATGTTGCCGTTTCGCTGGTGCCGGCCGGTGTCTCACAGGCAGTTTGGCTATCACAGACGAGCGTTTTCCAGGTGACTGCGCTGGTCTTGTTGGTGGCTATGTTTGTCGCTGTGGCGAGGTCTGTATTGCTCAAAAACACGATGGCCGTGTTGAGCATTTTGACGCAACACTCGTCAATTCGATTGTAGACGGTGACACTACTGATATCACGCACACTGCCCAAATCGACTTGCCACCACGGATTCGTAGAGTATAAGGTGGCGATTAGTGATGAATCTGCAGCATTCATATAGCCCAGCGTGTTGCCGTCGATGGCCCGATTGGCATCGTATCCCCATAATACCGACGATTGTTTGGCAGTCAGCCCCGTATTGTGGATTTGGGGTGCGCCGTTGAACACTTGTGGTTGGCTAAAATCAGCCATGGTGTACCAGGCAACTTGATTGGTGACAAAGTCTGCAGTGTTGGCACGGGCGGTCATGGTGGGCATGGGTACTGATGTATTGGTGGGGACGATGGTGACGGTGGGACTGCCATCTTCGACAAAGACAGCGATTACTGTGTTGCCGGTAAAAATGTTGGTGATGTGGTGGGCGAGATTGACTTCGTAGAGTGCATCAAGCGTTGCGCTAGAATAATCCCCCCAGGCCACGGCAGTGCCGTCATTCATGAGTGCCATACTTTGCTGTTCACCTGCACTAATGGCAATCACATTGCCAAGGGTGGCGTCGTACGGTAAGTCTGCTTGGCCATAATCATTGCTATTGGCGCCCCAGGTGACGACTTGGCCGTCAGCACGTAACCCGAGGATGTGATAGTCGCCGGCCTCAATTTCGATGAGCGTAGTGGCCCGGGCGGGGATGGTGGCCACACCTTCATTGTTGTTATTGGCAGTTACCTTGACACTGCCATCATTAAGCAGTACGACGGCAAAATCACGTCCTGCTGCAATGTGTTTGATATTGGGGAATTGGGTCAAGTTAAATTGATTGGACCACACCCGGCCATCAAGGGTAAGCACCATCATGTGTGTACCACGGACGGAGATTTCGGCCACATACCGTTGGAATGCGGCAGGGATGGTGTCGGTGATGTCGGTGGCGGGTGTGCCATTCGTACTACACGGCGCCCATGCACGTACCGTCCGATCTAACCGCAACGCCATGCCATAGGTACCGAGTGCCACATGATGTATTTGTGTGGTGAAATCGGTGTTTGGTAGCGCACTACACAGGGAATCGAGGGTGAGGGTATCAGTGTTTTTGACATAGGCTGTCGTGTTGGCGGCAAATGCAATCGACGACCCATTATAGGTATCTGATAGTACCTGTGTCATGAGAATGAGATTGTCATGTACTGGCGGGGAAACCATCGGTGGGACTGCGGGTAGTACCGGCGCAGTTGGGGCGCCGGCAGCTGTGGTTGGTTGTGGTTCGAGGATCTGTTGGGCTAACGCCGCACTAAACGTGCTGCCTCCGGTGACCATGAAGGGATGCCACAAATTCGTGGGAACCTGATCTTGGCCATTTGAGTTCATCCCCCAGCTGACGACTTGCTTGCTGTCGGTGATGGCCAGTAGGTGCATTTCGCCTGCCCCGATTTGTTGAAAAAGTTCGGTGGGAATCGTGCGTTGCTCGTAATCGTTTTGGCCGATGACGATGACACGCCCGCTTCGATGCAATAGTATGGTGTTTTCGGCACTTGCGGCGATATCGATGATATTTCGATAGGTCACGACATCTGTTTGCCCTGCGTTATTGCGTCCCCAGGCAAATACGATGTTGTCGCGCCGTAGGGCCACGGTATGCCAGCCACCGGCAGCGATTTTGACAATACTCGTAAGAGATGGTTGATCGAGTTGCCCGTACGTGTTATCCCCCCAACTTTGCACGCTACCATCGTTGAGGAGTGCCACCGAATGGCTCACCCCTGCCGCGAGTTGGACGGCAAATGATTTGATTACGGGGATGGGTGTGGTGGTGCGCGTGGTGGTCCTCGTGGTAGAGCGTGTGTTCGTCCTGGTGGATGTGCGCGTGTTCGTCCTGGTGGATGTGCGCGTGTTCGTCCTGGTATTCGTGGCAGTGGTGGTATTCGTATTCGTGGCAGTGGTGGTATTCGTATTCGTGGCAGTGGTGGTACTCGTATTCGTGGCAGTGGTGGTACTCGTATTCGTGGCAGTGGTGGTATTGGTGCTCGTTGCTGTCACAATACCACTCATCACATTGAGTAAATTGCTCGGCACGTTTGATTGACCGGAGCCATTATTACCCCATGCCAACACCGAGCCGTTTCTACGCAGTGCCAAGCTGTGATTGGCGCCTGCGGCGAGGGCAATTACGCGCATGCTGTCGGTGAGTGGTTGTGTCGTAGTTAGCTCACTTGGTACGGTGCTTTGGCCGTAACGGTTATCGCCCCACGCTACGACGACGCCATCGGTGCCTAATACGCTGATATGGCGATAACCGGCCACCACTTGGAGTAATTGTCCTTGGGCTGCGGTGGGGATTGAGGAATTGATGGTGCTGTCGCCACCCCAGATGCTCAAATAGCCGGGAGCAGTATATTCAGAGGCAAACCGGAGCGTCGTTAATGCCAGTACCGGCGTGCTAGTGGGCGTGCTGGTGCTGGCATACACGGGCATGATGGCAATCCCGATGGCATGATTGGGATTGGTGCTGAGCTGCAGTATCCCGGTTGGTAGGGCACTTGGCATAGATTGACCGCTATAGGCATATGCTTGAGTTTGTAGTGACCGTCGGGTGATAATCACACCCCATTGGGTGGCACTGACGTTGCGTACGCCATCCATGCTGGGGATGATCAGACAGGGACAGCCGTTTGTGCTGTTGGTTAGGGTACTTGCGGTGCCAGTGGCAACTAAATTGGTGACGCCACTGCCAAACAGGATAAGTCGGCCATCACTCCGTAGGGCACCATAGACATTCCCTGCGGCAAAAATTCGGGTAATGCTGCCTGCGGCTAATATCGGTATGTTTATCGATTTGCCCCAGGCATAGACGGCGCCGGTACTGTCGAGTGCAAATGAGCTATCGCTACCGGCCGCAATCCCGACAATCGATTTACTGGCAATAACGGTAGGAATCGTGGTGCGTTGGCTACTAGCGCCGTACACCTGAATGGTGCCGTTGTTGCGGAGCATCACCGTGTGATTATCACCTGTGGCGATTTGGGTAATCCCCGTCAACACGCCACCACTCGGAGCGGTTAATGCGGCACTACTACCCCACATCACGACGGTGCCATCTTGTTTGAGTACCACACTATGATTTAACCCGACAGCACTTTGCAGGACACCGGTTTGCGCTGGAGCGGGAATAGTGAGCTCACCTTTGACGTTGGTTCCCCAGCCGAGTAATTTGCCATCGCTCGTGACGGCCAAGGCATGATGGGCACCCATGGCGATTTGGGCAATTGTACTATTGGCTTGGCTGGGAATCGCGTTGAGTTTGTAGGGCGCATTGTCTCCCCATGCAATAACCTGACCACTCGTGGTATTGGCTGTTAAAAGTTGCGTTGGTACGACAATTGTACGTGTATTTGATGGGGTATAGGTATTTGTCGGGGTGTTGGTCGGGGTGTTGGTCGGGGTATTGGTTGGAGTATTGGTTGGAGTATTGGTTGGGGTAGGTGACCATGACGCGGCAATTTGCGTCAATCTCGTGGCAGTACCAGTTAGGTTCGCGATAGCAGTGCCAGTTTGATTGACGATAGCGGTGCCAGTTTGATTGGCGATAGCGGTGCCAGTTTGATTGGCGATAGCGGTGCCAGTTTGATTGGCGATAGCGGTGTTGGTCTGGTTGACTATAGCGGTGCCCGTTTGATTGGCGATAGCGGTGCCCGTTTGATTGGCGATAGCGGTGCC
>DBCF01000242.1:22250-31159 GCA_002292925.1 Roseiflexaceae bacterium UBA965
TTGACGATTGCGGTGTTGGTCTGGTTGACGATTGCGGTGTTGGTCTGGTTGACGATAGCGGTACCAGTTTGATTGGCGATAGCGGTGCCCGTTTGGTTTGGAGTGGGGGTGGGGGTTGGTGTATTGGTTTGATAGATGCCGGACACCACGATTTCGGCAATAGTGAGTGGCTGCCATTGGACGTCGAGTTGGATGCGTAGATAGCGGGCACGGGTACCTGCAGGGAATGTCACGGTGTAACCGATACCTAATGGTGCGGTGGTACAAGTAGTTTGATTATTACAAATCACATTCTTCCAAGCAACAGATTGGGATTTGTTGTTATTCATATTGCGTGAATCACCGAGATCAACATTGCTTAAAAACGCTACTGCACCACTAAACTCTGCATAACAACAGCCGTTCCGGTTGTAGATAATTACTTTAGTAACATCACGTGTATATCCTAAATCGAGTTGCAACCAACTACGGTCATCGTTATCCGTGTGTGTGAAATTGTTATAATCGCCATCCAGTGCCTTTGAAGCCAGATTATCACCAAAGAGCGATGATTGAGTGGCGGTAATCCCACTGTTATAGATGGTGTCGGTGGGGGTGGGGGTTTTTGTCCATGATGCCGCAATTTGGGTCGCTTTCGTAGCGGTATTGGTTTGGTTGGCTAGGGCAGTGTAGGTGGTACTCAACGGGGTGGGTGTATTGGTTTGGAAGATACCGGACACCACGATTTCTTGTACGGTAAGCGTTCCTGATGTACTTTCCATTTGGATGCGCAAATAGCGGGCTCTTGTACCTGCTGGAAACGTTACCGTATAGATAGCCTTTGCCACGGCACTGGTGGTACACGTAGTTTGTGTATTACACAAGACATTTCGCCACACTAATGCATTGGTTTTGTTGGTAGTCATATTTGTTGACGTACCCAAACTGGTATTACTCAAAAACATTGTAGTATTATTTAATTTTTCTGGACAGCACCCATCGGTGCGCGTATAGACCATGACTTTGGTGACATCACGCGTATACCCGAGATCTATTTGGAGCCAAGGATTTAGTTCTGGGTTTGTTTGTGTGAAACTTTGAATATTAGTGATGTCACCATCAATCGCGTTCGATGCAGCTTGATTACCAGCTTGTGTTGATTGGGTTGCGGTCATGCCAGTGTTGTTGTAGATCGTGTCGGTGGGGGTAGGGGTAGGGGTGTCGGTACCCACCATGGGCTGCGCAATCGACGATTTTGCAGCCACATGGGGTTGGTTGTTGACGAACGTGAAGAACACAATCAGCAATGTCACAATGGTGATGACGCTGTAGTTTACTCGTTGTTTCTGCATGACGGTGCTCCTTACTTTCCACTCGTGGTGTTGACCGCAGTCGCACCGTCAGTATTCGTTAAGAACGGCAGGTAGAGTTTGTCGTAACTCTGGGTCGGGGTAAACGTCCCGGAGTATGACGCACTCCCGGCGCTATTGCTCACCGTGAGCGTGTATTTGTAGCGCCTCCCTGGTAAGAGCCCGGTGAATTGATTACTCGTACGCACCAGATCGAGGCTGGCTGGTAGGCTATTTGATTGAGTAACGTTACTCGCGACTTGGTTGGTCAGTATCTGCGTCCCATTGAGTGCAACTGTCGTCGTGCCGTAACAGCAGCTCTCGACACTCGTGGTGGCGCCCCACACATAGAGTTTGCCGTCACGAGTGACTGCGGCACTACTATCGGCGTTAGCCGCAATGTAGAGGGCATTGGTGACTGATATCGGGATGGTGATCTGCCCTAGGCTGTTATCACCCCAGGCAACTACGACGCCGTCGGCACGCAGGGCCAGACCGTGCTTGTCGCCGGCAGCGATTTGGGTGATACCAGTGGTTGCCGATACCGGCACGGTGGTTTGTCCGAGGTCGTTTTTGCCCCAGGCAATCAGTCGTCCATCTGACTTGAGCGCTAGGCTGAATCCATCTCCAGCGGCGATTTGGCTGATACCCATGGTGTCGCTGATGGGGATGGTGGTTTCGCCATTACTATTGGTGCCACCCCATGCCACCAGTTGGCCCGTCTTGATGATCGCCAAGTTGTGGGTTGTCCCTGCCGCAATCGCGACGGCATCGGTAATCGCTACCGTTGTGGCGCCGGTTGGTGTGTAGTCGGTAATGACGCCGGTGCTTGACAACGTCAGTAGGTGTTGGTTGCTACTATCTCCCATGGCAAATTGTGTGACATTGGACAATTGCATGACGGAATCTGTAGGTGGTGCAACAACAACCGTGTTGCTGTTTTGTAGCTCCCACATCGTCAGTGTGCCGTTGTTGTCGAGGGCTGCGGCGAGATGATTATTCATCTCGAGTTGGCGTAACTGGGTGTTTTGCAGGTTCGTGGGGATTTGGGCTTGGGCCGTGCTGTCGGCAACGCCACTACTATCCCAAATTTGTAAGGTCGTGTCAGACGACAGTGGGTTGACATTTCCATCGAGAGCAACCGTCGATACAACCGTGGTGGGGCCGCTGCCGGTATCGACCACGTACTGCAAGGCAAAGGTGTTTTGTTGATGGGTGGCGGGCATCTGGATGGTCTGTAATGACGGTGCCGTTGGTTGCGTCACCGCAAATGTATAGGCATCTGTGGTGCGTTGGTTGCCCGCTACGTCAGTGGCCACAAACTGCACACGGTACGTACCTGGTGCCAAGGTGCCGGCATTGATAGGGAGCTGCCAGGTGTAATTCACCGCTGCCCGCCCTTGTAGATAGTTCATCCGTGCCAGGGTTTGGCTCTGTACCGATTGGGTGGTGATATTGACGGTTTGTACCAATTTACTACTGTCATACACATTGGCACTGATGCCACTGATGCTCCCGCCATCACTGAGGGTCCCTTGGAATAATGTCGCTTGCGATCCGGGCAGGAGCGAATTTGCCAGCTGTGATACGGTCACGCTTGGTGCGACGGTATCGACAGTCAGGGCAACCACGGTTGCGGGGCTCAGGTTGTTGTAATTGTCGAGGGCGTACAGCTTCAGTACCCGCATTTGGTTATCGATATTGGCCGTGTTTTTGACCGTATACGTCCATGGGGCATTGTTGCTGACCGTGTTGCCACTACTCGTCAATGTGATTTTCCATTGATTAATCGTGGTACGGGTGCTGTTTTCGTTGCGATCACAGGCTAGTAGTTGCCAGGTTCCGTTGACTGGTTCGCCACCGAAGCGCGACAACAATCCATCAGACTTTACCAAGGTCGCCGTGCCAGTTATTGATGTGGTGCCGATGAGGCTGGCAGTAGTGGTGCTGGCACTGTCACTAAATTGGCTATTGAAATTGACCATGCCCGAACGCACTGAAGTCATCAGCGGCGTCAGCGTGCCTGACGGTGATTGCAACCACAGATTGAGTTCATTTGCGGCCAGCGATGTGGCGTTGACATCGACGGTGAGACTGCCTACGCGCGCTTGGGGGGCGGCGGTGCTGATGGTGTTGGGCAACATGGTATAGCCAGCAAATTCCGTGGCAGCACAAGGTTGGGCCGTCACTTCTTGCGCGAGGGTTACCGTATTGCTCACTACCGACTGCTCGGTAGTGGGGTTGGTGGTGGTACCGAAGTCACAAATCGCCTGGCTTTCGTCACACACTTTGATGGTGGCGACACTGTTGGTGTCCGATACGATGCCACCGAGGGTGATTGCACTGCCACCGACATAGGCTGCTTCAAACATACTGGTCGTTTGTGGGGTAAAGCTGAAGGATGGTGCCGTCACATCGACAATTGCGTTATACCAGGGGCTCCATTGGCTTTGTTGATTGTAGACGTCACTGGCGCGGACACGGTATGACAGACTACTGACGCCGTTTGCTACCGTGACGGGGCATGACCAGCGTCCGAGTACTGACGCACCACAACTGACTGGGATGCGGTTCGCATTCACGTTGGTGTAGTATTCGAGGTTGACTGCCGGAACGCTAGAGGCGTCACTGAGCCCACCGGTAATCGTAACCGCACCACGTTTTACGATGGTCTGGGTGTCGGGGGTGACCCGTTCGGGGGCACTACTGTCGATGGCGACTGCCGCATTGAGCCATTCAATGGTACGGGCGATGTTGATGTTGTCCGGGGTGGTGCCGGTGCTATCATCCGTCAAGCGTACTTCGATTTTGGCGATGCTACTGGTCTTGAGGCGATCGCTGTCGGTTGGTTGGGCTTTGAAGGGGTCGATTCTGGCCTGCAACGTCAGTGTTTGACTGCTATTGGCTGCCATTGGGGCAATTTTGATGACTTGGTAGTCACGCAAATTGCTTGCGGTAATCGAGTGATAATCGTAATTCCCGCCACCAATAATCGCTGTCGCTGGTGTGCCGGTACTGTTTTGATTGGTTAACCAGATCCCTCCATAGGTCTGTACGATCCCGTAGATGGTACGGGTTGGTTTGTTGGTGGGATTTTGGATGGTGAGCGTGTAGGTGACAACTGAATTATTGCCGACCACGGGATCTTGTTCGCTCGCCAGCGTACTTGCCAAGGCGTCAAGCAACCCTGAACCATTGTTTATCGCCGTGCCGTATTGTGAAACCGTAGTACACCAATTGTTGGTGGTTAAGGCGTCACAGAGCTCAGCGGTGTCGCTGATGATTTGACTGATTGCATCGGGTTCAGTATTGGTGAAGCTATCGGCCAGGGCTCGGTTAAATACCCCGTTTGGTGTACTGGTAAGTGACGTGATTACTTGGGTCGTATCTGGATTGAGGGCGGCTGTCTTGGGGCAGACGCCTGCATTCAAATTACTCCACCCAAAGCCATTGAGCATGGGGGTAATGGCAATTGGGTTAATGCCCTGCTCGGTGCGAATGGGGTTGGTGGTGGGGAATGAGGTCCATGGCATGAATTTGGTCGGGGTGGTTGCAAATGCCACCACACCCAAGGGCTGCCCAACCACATAGCCGATTGAACTAAACAAGGCCCGGATATCGGTCTGTTCGATGCCCAGTTCATTGACTGCACGGTAGCTGAGGGTGGCGTTTGTGTCGACCCAGTCGCTGCCATTCCAGCGCAAAATGCTGGCCGTGGTACTGTCTTTGACGTGAATGACGTAGTCGGCACCACCAGATATGGTCCCTGCTCGGTTGCCTTGGCGACTTTGGCTGAGCGCTGTCTGGAAATTATTGACATAATCTTTGACGCTACTCGTCGACCCCGTGTTACGCACGGCCATGTTGACGGGCAAGGTGATGAACGACTCACCCAGCGCCACACTGTTGGAGATGCTTTGGGTATAGCTGGTTGGGCGATAGGCTTTGACGGTACCGCCAGTGACCGTGTCGAGATAGATAAACAGGTCGCCGTCGTAATCCCAGTTCGCGCCCTGCCAGTTCAGACGAATAGCCTCACTATCCCAGGTCATGGCAAAACGTTGAATGTTGGAAAGTCCTGGACGGCGATCTTCACCGAGAGCCGCACAGCCATTGTTGACAAAGCCGCGGTAGGTTGGTTCGGTGCTGTTCATCAACGTGTAGTCGGGGGTGGTGGGCGCATCGACATACACTGATGGCAGGTTCGTCAATGATTCATTCCCTAGGCTGTCACGTACCCGTAGCGCAAAGGTCATGCGGCTGGCTTCCGCAGTAGTTAGCCCGCTGAATTGTCCGGCGGCCAGCGTAAGCGCACTTTTGGTATCGAGTGTCGCTGCGTAGTTCGTGGTGCTACTCAGGGTTTTGACCGTGTACTCGAGTTTGTTGAGCAAAATCGGTGACACATCAGTAATCTTGCTCCAGCCCACGTTGAGATTTGCAGCTTGAAATAGCACTGACGGTTTGGCCATCAGTCAGTGGCGTGACGACGCCATTGAGAGTCGCTTTGACGGTACCATCAGAAATGACGGGTGGGACGGTGTCGAAAATAATCGTGCTTGTGTTGATTGTGCTACGTCCTGCTGCATCATTGGCAATGATGCGGATGGGTAACCCTTGGGCGTCGGTCGCACGGCGATTATAGATGGCGGTGACGTCAGTCACTACACATTTACAGGTGCTATTGTAGTCACGGTGTTTTAAGGTGTAGGGAATGGGCGGTGCGTTGGGTAACGTGTTGATGATTTGCAGGTTGTCTAAGCCGATATCATCCGTAATTACTGCACGAATCAAGAAGTAATTGTTGACCAACAACGATTCACCGATTACGCCATCAATCAGTTTGATTTGTGGTGCGCTGAGGTCTACGACGGTACGCATCGCTGGGCTGGTGATGACATTTGCCTGTCCATCTTTGAGTTGGGCATTCAAGGTATAAATACCACTTGGTAAGGTGATGTCAAACGAGCGCTCCATTTGCGTAGGTGTGCCGGTGATTGCAATGGTAGCGAGGATTTGGGTGTCAGACACGAGTGACATTTCGCTAATCCCCAGCGGTGCTTCGCCACTGACATAGATGCGCTGCGTGCCGGTGGTATAGGCATTGACTTGATTGATGAGCCGCACACTTGCTTGCAACGGTGGATCAATGCCCAGCTTTTGGGTCGTTGTCACTGTTGAGGCGACTGTCGTACAGTTGTTGAGCGTATCACAGGCATAGGTGGCGAGTCGGGCATCACTGACCTGATAGCCTGCGAGGCTGGTAATAGCTGCTTGACGTGCCAATACCGCGACGGACTGACTGTTGGTGGCGACGCGTACCGGAGTGGTGACCGTTAATTGGGTGTCACTCACCAGATATGCATCGGAGCCTGCCGTGTTGATAATTGAAATCCGTTGGTTGCCCGGGTTATTTACATCCGCACTGAGCACCATGAACTCGTTGGGACGATAGGAGACGCCGTCGACCATGCGATACCAGTTGACGTTGTCGCCATCGATGGGCGTCGAGTGCATGTAGCTGTTCGTCTCGGCGAGTGGTGTAGTTAATACAGCTTGCCCTGTGGCACTATCCACACTCGCGATGAGATTCATGGTAATGAGTACGTTGGCTGATGTGGGTGTGGTAGTGGCGTTGAATGGTTCGTCATCCGAGAAAATCGCCAGACTATTGCCATTGAAGAAAAGCTTGTTGGCGTAGCCTGTGCTATTGAAGCTTTGAACGGCATTCAGTGCCCCACCGTCTGCGACACGATAGATGATAATCCCGGTGTCTCCGTAGGCTACGACTACGAGGTCGTTTTGGACGGCCATATCCACGGCGGTGCGCGTGTCAATACTTGGGGTAGTAGTTTTGACGAGGGTCGGACTCCGCGGACTACTTACATCAATACTGAAATACTTTTGTGGCGTACTCGTATCTGCCAAAATCAGGTACCAGTCACCATTTTGATTGGTGGTGATGCCCAGTTTGGCGACGGTGGTTCCTGCGCTGATAGAAGGGATCGCAAGCGCCCCCAGTTGTGCCGGTGTGGTTGGGTTGGTAGCAATGTCAAAAATGGTCAAGGTGTTGAGGGTACCGGCCGTACTCATGGCATACAACGTGGTTTTGGCTTCGTTGATAATCAGGTGATTGACGGTACCTGCCACGGTCACGCTGCCTTTGGTCATGCGTTGACCAGCCAGCACATCGACTACCGCAATGTTGTTGATACCCCCTACATAGCCATAGCGACTGCCATAGACCAACGCATTGGTGGTACTGATGACTTGACTATTGGTGCGGATAAGCTCCGGCACGCTGGCAAATGTACATGATCCGGTGACACTCGTGGGCGAGTTATAGGTGCCATCGAGTAGGCTCATGTTTTGTAAAAACCACAAGGATGGCGGCAGTTGGTAATTTACTGCCAACTTGTTCCCACATGGGGTCGCCATTTGTTGGGGATTCAGGTTACGGTCAGACACGGTTACCGTATAGTTGCCGTTGACATTGGTGGCAGTAATGCGTGGATTGAAGGTGTCCATGGTCCCCTGCCACAACGAACGCTCACCAGCAGCGACCAACGAATTATCGTTGTTGTCGACGGTCATACTCTGGATGCTGGTGTTAACTTCTATGCTGGCAATTGCTGATCGTGCCCACGTCGTGTATCCGTCAACGGTGGTCAAATTGCTTTGTTGCCATGCCATTGCACTCAGGCGAAAGCGCTCTTCGGCCGTCAAGACCTTGCGGTAAATGCGCACGTCATCGATGGTGCCGTTGAACCCCGTACCGATTTTGATGGTAGGCAGCAACGTGATTTGCACGTCGTTGAGGGCAATTGTACGGTTGACGCCGTCAGCAATGATGATGACATGCTTGCCGGTGGTACCGATTGGCAACGGTATGGTCACACGATCGCTGACGGTGCCATTCATGCGGTACGACCACTTGCTGGCCGTGGTCACCAAATTGAAGCGATCACTCGACGTCATGTCAGGCAGCGTGTCACTCACAAACAGCGTGAAGTTAGCGAGTTGCTTGCCTGGAACGCGACTATAAATGGTCACGTTGTCCATAGCCGTGCTATTTGGGTTGCTGATCACCCAGTACGGATTCGTTTCGTTGGTGGTCAGTGAATAGGTACTCAAATTACCGTCGTAGCCGTTGCCTGCCGGATTGCTGCCATCTGTCGATGACTGGCTCTTGCTGTCAAAGGGGATAATGGCAGGCGTGCGCGTAAATACATAGCTCCCACTGGTTGCAGTGCTGGCCACACTGGTACCATTCACATACATGGTGAGGGTGGTGCCATCTGACGAGACAATCACGTGGCTGGCACTGCTGGTACCAAGTTGATTGGCACCGGTCATGCTCATTCCTGCCATGGTGAATTTGGGCTGGCCGGCGATGAGTGACAGTTCATAGTTGTAGCTGTTGAGCGTACCTTTGATGATGCTGGCGCTACTCCCTGCGTTCTTGGGGGTGACCCAGGCCGACAGGCTCCATGGTTGGTTGTGTGGGGCAAACGTCAGGGTATTGGCGTCGCGGTGGATGACCTCGTCGTTGCCGTCAAAGGCAATGGCCGCACTCCCGACGGT
>DBCF01000242.1:31226-31595 GCA_002292925.1 Roseiflexaceae bacterium UBA965
GAATCATCGCTGGTGATGGCACCTGGGGTGATTTTGCCACCATCAAACGTTTCGTGGTAGACGGTGCTATAGCCAAAGCTGTAATCGATGATATTAGCGCTGGTGAGTGCCGTGCTAAATATCGCCAAATCGTCGCTGGCGGTATTGATGGCGGCTGCGGTGGCGGTGTCACGCCCGCTATAGCCGCTGACATCGGTCAAGGCACCAAGCCCCAGTGTGGCATTGACCCAGTGACCAGCAATGGTTTTTGTGACCACCAACGTGCCGTCGATGTAAATGCTGACTTGCTCGTTAGCGCCACTACCGGTACTGGTAATCACCATGGCATGCCAGTCGTTGTCATTGATGGCGGTGGTGGCTTCGCTGGTT
>DBCF01000039.1:0-9235 GCA_002292925.1 Roseiflexaceae bacterium UBA965
GTGTGTGCCATACCATAGATTCTCATGGGCTCGCACAGAGGGCGCGGAGGCAAGCACACACGGTGGCACGCAGTATTTTGTGTGAGGCTCAGCGCCAACAACAGACCAACTAGCCTCGATTCACGTCTGCGCCAGTCGTTTTTTTCCACAAAAAAATAACCAACCAAATGACCTACAAAAATACGGTATAATACCCGCAACAACATAGAGCGTTGACGAAGCGAGTACGGTAATTACGACGTCCAGGGAGTGTTGATCGACGACTGTGAGTCGACACCGCACGAATTACCCGAAGTTCCCTTCTGAGCTGTTTGGCAGAAGTGCGCCCGCATGCGTAGGTCAGACCGGTGTTTCCCGCCGTTATCGGGGCAGAGGGTCACGTTTTTGTGACCAAAACAGGGTGGTACCACGACCACACATCGTCCCTGACGATGCGTGGATTTTTTATTGGCAAATGCGCCCACTACAACGGAGGAATACGTGAGTATTATCGATCAATTGGCCACCATCGAACAAGCCGCCCTGGCCACACTCGCCACCATCGAAACCAGCGAGGCGATTGGCGAATGGAAGAGCAACTACCTCGGCAAACAAGGCGCCATCGCCAAACTAAGTCGCGAGCTAGGCACGCTCCCCAGTGACCAACGCCCAGCCGCCGGTCAACGCTTCAATGCGGTGCGTACCGCTCTCGATGAGGCCTTTGCGGCACGCGAAGCGACGATTTCGCAGGCTGCCCAACAACAAGCCTTTGGCCAAGACGCCGTCGACGTGACCTTGCCCGGCCGCTTGCCGGTGGTCGGTCGCCTGCACCCTAGCACCCGGGTGTTGCGCATGATTACCGATATCTTTGCCGATATGGGCTTCCAAGTCTGGGAAAGCCCCGAGGTCGAGACCGACACGCTCAACTTTGGCCTGCTCAACATCCCCGAAGATCATCCGGCCCGCGACATGTGGGATACATTTTATGTCGAAACAGCCCCCGGTGCCGAAAAAGTCTTGTTGCGCACCCACACCTCACCCGGCCAAATCCATGCCATGCGGGCCCACGCCCCTAATCCGGTGCGGGTGATTTTGCCTGGCAAATGCTATCGCTACGAGCAAGTCACGACCCGCCACGAGATGATGTTTCATCAAGTAGAAGGAATTGCGGTCGGCCAGCACATCACCTTTTCGGATCTCAAAGGGACATTGATTGGCTTTGCGGAGCGCTTGTATGGTGCCGGCACCAAAACCCGCTTCCGCCCCAGTTACTTCCCGTTTACCGAGCCGAGTGTCGAGCTCGACGTCGAGTGCTTTTTGTGCAAAGGCGCCGGTTGTCGCATCTGTAAGCAGAGTGGCTGGCTCGAAGTCTCCGGTGCAGGGATGATCCACCCCACCGTGCTCCGCAACGGTGGCTATGACCCCGACGTGTATAGCGGCTTTGCCTTTGGTATGGGTCCCGAGCGGATTACCATGCTCCGGCACGGCATCGACGATATTCGCTGGTTCTTTAGCGGCGACGAACGCTTCTTGCAACAGTTTGTGTAAGCGATGAAATACGTATTCACGCCACTCCACATATTGCGCGGCATCATCGTACTCCTGCTGGGGAGTGCGCTGGTGGTGGCATTGAGCAATCCGCTAGGTGAAGCACCCGACGAACCGGCGCACTTCGACTATGCGCGCTTTGTGGCGGTGAATCAGCAGCTCCCATTGCAATGTGCCCCGCCCTGCCAAAGTGACGTCCCCGGCGAAGGGCACCAGCCTCCGCTGGCATACCTCGTGTATGCCGGACTCACCTGGCCCTTAATTGATAGCGGCGAATGGGTGCCCCAAGCCATCAACCCCCAATTCATTTGGCAAGGGGGGAGCCAATCGCAAGCGCTGGTGCATGGCACGCGTGAGCAATGGCCGTGGCAAGGGACGTTTTTGGCGTGGCGCCTGATGCGGCTCATCTCGGTGGCGTTCGTACTGACCGGAATCTACTTCGTGTGGCGGACGGGGCTGGCCATCAGCACCCCAACTGTTGCATTAATGGCGGTGGCGTTGCTGGCGAGTAGCCCGCAAACCAGTCTGATTGCCGGGTCGGTGAGCAACGATGCCTTGTTGTTTTGTCTGACCGCGATTGTTACCGCTGGCACGGTACAGGCACGTACCTACCGTCAGATGGTGTTGTTGGGGCTGGCCATTGGGGCGGCGCTTATCACCAAACAAAGCGCAATTGTGCTCATTCCACTCATCTGTTGGCCGGTCTGGCAATATTTCACTGGCTGGCAACGGCTGTGGGCGTTGCTGTTGGCCGGATTGCCGATGGTGGTGACTGCCGGCTGGTGGTACGCACGCAATCATCTCGTCTATGGTGATGTGTTTGGGCTAGCCTTGTTTCGGAGCATTTATCAACAAACCCCACTTGATTTTGGGCAACTGAGCACCTGGCAACAAGCCTTTAGTCAGTTAATGCGCTCGGCATGGGGCATGTACGGCTGGATGAGCCTGGCAGCCCCTGATTGGTGGCTGCAAATCGGTGCCACAGTCACGATTAGCGCAGCGGCAGGGCTACTCATCCATGCCGGATCCCGCCGCCCCATCGCCCCCCAGTGGTGGTTGTTGGGCGCACTCTGGTTGGTGGCTAGTCTCTGGCTGATCAGCTTTGCCTATACGGTTGGACCAGTAGCCTGGCAGATGCGTTTGATGATTATCGCCGTACCTGCGGGAGGATTACTGCTGGCCAAAGGATTAGTCACCGGCATCGGGATTACACCCAAACCCATTCAGATTGGGCTGGCAGTGGTGGTCGCAATCGCGTGTCAACTGAGTATTTGGTGGAGCCACGTATTACCCACCTATCATGCCAACATGCCCGCCGCAGCCACTACCGCACAGCCCCTGGCCACGGCGACCAAAGCAATTTTTGTGGCCCCCAAGGCCGGTGGGGGGATTGCCTTGCTTGATTACACTCTGACCGGTCAACTCGCTGCTGGACAAGCACTCGACTTGCAACTGCGCTGGCTCACCCAAACGCGCCCCAGCAATAATTGGCAGCTGTTTGTGTGGGTGATTAATGCAGAAAAAAAACCCGTGCTCCAGGTGCTCCAGCCGCTTGATCCCCAATTGCCGACGAGTGCATGGAGCCCAGGCGACCGCTTGTATACGTCCCATCAGTTCACTATCCCCGCCGCGTTACCAGTCGGTCAATACACCCTGCAAATCGGGTTGTTTGATCCAGCAGCCAAATTGCGGGCTCACAAACGCAATTACGCCGAAAAATTGACTGGCGACAGTATCCGGATTCCATTTGTGATTCCCGCCCCCTAATCTATCCGCACGCAAAGGAGTTGTTGTATGCGCATTCCGCTTTCTTGGCTTCGTGAATATGTCGACGTGACCATTCCTGTCGATGAATTAGCCGAACGGCTGACTCGGTCAGGACTCGAAGTCGATAGTATCGAACATATTGGTGGCGTCCAAGCCGAATTACCCTGGGATCCCACCTTGGTACTGGTCTGTAACATCCTCGAAGTCACTCAGCACCCCAACGCCGACCGGTTGGTGCTCGCCACCGTCGAATACGCCCCCGGCAGCATCCACACCGTCGTCACCGGTGCCCCCAATTTGTACCAGTACAAAGGGCTCGGACAGCTGACCCACCCCCTCAAATCGGTGTTTGCCCGTGAAGGGGCAGTATTGTATGACGGGCATGTGGCCGAAAAAGTCAAGGTCAAGCTTAAAGGCAAACCAGTACGTGGGGTCATGTCTGATGCCATGCTCTGCTCCGAAAAAGAGCTGGGGCTCTCTGAAGAGCACGAAGGCATTTTGATCTTGCCCGCAGACGCCCCCGTAGGCATGTCATTGGTGGAATACATCGGTGACACGGTAGTTGACATCGACGTACTGCCCAACATGGCTCGCACCTTGTCGTTGGTTGGGATGGCCCGAGAAATCGCCGCCCTCACCAATCAAACCCTGCGGCTCCCCACCCCCACCGTCGCCACCAGCGGCGCTGATGCCAACGACACCTTCAAAGTCACCATTGCCACCCCAGAGTTGTGCCCGCGCTTTACCGCCAGTGTAGTGCGCAACGTGACCATCAAAACATCACCGTTTTGGATGCAACGCCGCCTTATCATGGCCGGCATGCGCCCCATCAACAACATCGTCGACATCAGCAACTATGTGATGCTCGAATTGGGTACCCCCAATCACACCTTTGATGCCGATTGTGTGGCCGAAGCGCATATCGTGGTGCGTAACGCCCACGCCGACGAACAACTCAAAACCCTCGATGGTCGCACCCACACCCTCAATCCCAGCCATTTATTGGTGTGCGACACCACCCAGGCCTTGAGTGTGGCGGGGGTGATGGGTGGCGAAAGTAGCGAAGTCAGTGACCGCACCCAAAACGTCTTGGTCGAAGCGGCGGTATGGGAACCAACCATCATCCGGCGCATGTCGACAGCCTTCAAATTACGCTCAGAGGCCTCGAAGCGCTTTGAACGGGGTGTTGATACCGAAATGCTTGACCTCGCACAACGCCGCTTGTGTCAATTGCTCCATGAATACGCCGATGGCGTGGTGGCACCGGGCATGGTCGATGTGCGCATTGCCCCCGCTCGCCAAGTCGCGATTATGTTGACCAGTGCCGAAGTCAAACGCATCCTCGGGCTCGACTTCAGCGCCGCTCAGCTCAGCGAATTGCTCACACCACTCGGCTTTGGCTGTAGCGTGGCTGCCAGCGACCGCCTCGAGGTGGCAGTACCAAGCTACCGCCGTGATGTCAGTCACACTGCCGATTTGTGCGAAGAAGTAGCCCGCATGTTTGGCTACGACAACTTACCCAGCACCATCATGGCCGACGAATTACCCACCCAACGCACCAATCTGGCCCTCGAGCGCGAACACTTCGTGCGCGACGTGCTCAGTGGGGCCGGCCTCAACGAAGCCATCACCTATTCACTTACCAGCCTAGCATCAGCGGCCAACCTTGACCCCGCCGAAGCCGAATCCACCACCTACCTGCGTCTCGCCAACCCGTTGTCGAGCGAGCGTGAGTATATGCGCCGGGCTATTTTGCCAACCCTGCTCGAATCGGCGGCAGTCAATTTGCGTGAGCGTGGCAGCACCCGTTTGTTTGAAGTCGGTCGCGTCTATCATCGCCGTGACGATGCCATTTTGCCGGCCGAACCATTGCGCGTGGCCATTGTAATGGCGGGTCAGCGCACCAACGCCTCGTGGCACGATGCGGCACCTGAGACCGTCGACTTCTTTGATGTCAAAGGCATAGTGGAATTGTTGTGCGAACGCCTGCAAATCACCACTATTCGCATCGCGCCCAGCGACGTCGACTATTTGCAACCAGGACGGGCCGCCCAACTCATCGCCCGCACTGCCAGCGGCGACGTGGTGATTGGCCACTTTGGTGAATTACATCCCCTCGCCCGTGAACGCTTTGCCATGCCAGCCATGCGGGTTGCGGTAGCCGAATTTGCCCTCGACACGTTGCTAGAACTCGCCAATGTGCCCCGTTACACCAGTATTTCGCGCTACCCAGCCAGTAGCCAAGATTTGGCGTTGGTGGCGCCGGTGGCTGTCAGTGCCGAAACCATCGCCGCCTCGATTCGCAAATACGCTGGGGCTGCGTTGAGTAGCATCGAACTCTTTGACGTCTACACTGGCGCCAATTTGGGCGAAGGGATGCGCAGTCTGGCCTATCGACTTACCTTCCGCAGTAGCGAACGCACGTTGGGCGATGACGAAATCACCAAGCTCCGTGCCAAAATCATCCGCGGTGTCGAACACGAGACCAGCGCCAAAATGCGCTCGTAAGCATTGTTGGTCTCCTCACCACCCAGTGCATTATGCGCTGGGTGGTTTTTTTGCGCTTTTTTCATATCTCACACAGAGTACGCAGAGCGCACAGAGGCGCATGGGCGATTATCCACGGCGCATTGAAATGTACCTGTCACAGTGCATGAGCGCATTGGTGTGATCGCCCTTACCCATTGACGTCCACGTCACTTCATGCTTCCTACTTCATGCTTCCTACTTCATGCTTCCTACTTCATGCTTCCTACTTCATATTGACATCCATCATTATTCACCGTATAATTTTACTATGGTAATTTGATAAAATTACTCATGTATTATTATCAACAACAAAAGGAGGTCACGATGAAGACCTTTCGCTTTGATCGCAACGCCTTACGATTTGGGCAAATCAGTCTGATAGTTGTTTTGGTGATTGGGTTTGTGCTCAATATACCCTACGCGATTTATGTGGGAGCGTTAATGCTATTGAGTGCCTTAGTACTCCCAGCCTGGGCACCACAATTAATGCTCTATCGTTGGTTTGTGCACAACAACTGGGCAAACACGGCGATTCATGATGAAGACCCTGCGCCCCACCGCTTTGCGCAACAAATGGGGTTTGGGGTATTGGTGCTTGGCACCGTCGCAGCGCTTGCAGGGAGTCTGACGGGAGCATGGGCGGCGACGTTAGTAGTTATCGCACTTGCATTACTCAATGTGACGACGGGGTTTTGTGCGGGATGTTTTGTGCATGCCCAAATCGCCAAACTGCGGAGCGCATAATTATGAATGAGCGCATCGTAATTGTCGTGGCATTGATTGGTCTCGCTCTATTTTTCCGTTGGTATATTGGTTGGCGCAGTCGGCGCGCCACCCAGCAAAATCTGCAGTTAGCCCACTTCCCACTGGGGCAAGCCGGGATAATCGCACTCTATACCGACCATTGTGTGCAATGTGAGCGCCTACAAAAGCCGGCACTGGCACGATTACAACAACGCCGCAATGATATTCCAGTGGTATGGCGGTCGATTCAAGAAGAAGCCGAATTAGTTAAGCAACTAGGCATCATGACTGTACCAACGACGCTGGTACGCAACGCCCAAGGACAAATCATCAACGTCAACATGGGCTATGTCGACGAAGATGTGTTGATGCAACAACTCTCGGCTGTATCGGCACCGACGACGTCGGTACGCAATGTGAATCGGCAGATGAGCAATGAAGATGCCTTGATGCACCAACTTTCGATTATATCGGCACCTCCGCACTGCCTCTAACAAGAGGTACCTGCGTTCCATACAACAGCCGCCCGAGTGGTACCTCGGGCGGCTGTTGCACGTTATTTTTATGTGTGATTACGACTGACGGCGGCCGGTGCGATGGAACAAACTCATCGAATCGACTGAAATACCGCTGTGAATACGTTGAATCACTTCGGCCAGTAATGTCGACACCGACAACACGGTCAGATTAGGGTAGCGCTGGGGGTCTTTGATGGGTAAAGTATCAGTAGTCACCAACTCGTCGATAGGGCTTTTTTGTAGGCGATCGAGGGCTTGGCCTGCCAAAATTGGATGCACCACCGCCGCCGATACCGCTGTTGCGCCACGTGCCATCAATAATTCGGCTGCGGCAATCAACGACCCACCCGTGGCGACTTCGTCGTCAACGAGCACACAATGCCGACCGCTGACTTCGCCAATCACATTGAGTGCTTCGACGTGGGGCTCATGTTCATCGGCTGGTTGGATTTGGTGAAGATGGCGTTTTTCAACAATCGCCAACGGTACACCCAGTTTTTCGGCAAAATTACGGGCACGTTTGGCAAACCCCATATCAGGTGAAACAACGGTGAGATTCTCGATACGCCGTTGGCTGAAGTGGTGCACCATCATCGACATGGCGCTCAATTCATCGACCGGAATCGAAAAAAATCCTTGAATCTGGCCGGCATGCAAATCAAGGGTTATCACCTGTTGAGCACCCGCAACTTGAATCATATCTGCCAGTAAGCGGGCTGTAATCGGCACCCGGGGCTGGTCGCGCTTGTCGGTACGCCCATACGCAAAAAAGGGCAACACGGCAGTTACCCGCCCCGCCGCGGCGCGCCGGCAGGCATCCAACATAATGTTGAGCTCCATGATACGATCACTAAGTGGCGTCGACAGTGATTGCACGATAAACACATCTTTTTCGCGCACACTTTCATTCAAGCGCACAAAAATGTTATCGTTGGGGAATTTGGTCAAGGTAATATCGCCTAACGTCGTGCCGAGGCGATCAGCGATTGCACTCGCTAGGGCAGGATTGCCACTCCCGCTAAAAATGCGCATCTCGCTAAAACGACTACCCATGTCATACCCCAATCATCTGTGTATATCCAATCATGTGTCTATTGTAGAGTGTTTTGTGAGGCATGGCAATGACATGCCCCACAGACTATCCACACCCAATCCCACACTAATACACCTGTTATCCACGAAAAACACTGGGGTTGTGCACAAGTTATCCACAATCTATCCTCATTTATGGCAAGGGTTTCTCATCTACCACATTAACACGCTGTGATGGCAAAAAAATCAGCACCGCAAAACTGATACAAATCACTATCACGCCATACCATGCATCTATGACCGTAGCCTGTACAATTGTTGGCGTCCCCAACACCGATCCTTCGTACCCGACCAAAATCCCTGCATACAAATTATTCATCACGTGGATGCCTATTGCCCGCTCAATGCCATTGTCACGGATGCTCAGCCAGGCAGTCCCCACCCCCATCAAAAAATAGTTGAGTGCCATGGGAATCTCACCGCCCAGTGCCTTACCCATCTCGGGATTCCCCAGATGTGGCAGCATAAAGGCCACCCCAGACAACACGATCAAAAACACCGGCTGGGCCCACAACCGTGCCATTGCTTGGAGCAAATAGCCACGAAACGCTAGCTCTTCGCCACTTGCTTGAATAGGGATCAATAGCAATAATAATGGCGCAATCAACAGCCATTGCCCCCAATCAAAACTCCACACATAACGCCCAGGATAGAGCAGTGATTCCACTACCGTACATACAATACTCAAACCCAACCACATCGCCCCGCTCTGCCATACCAGCGGCCAACGAAATGTGGTGGCTGTGGTCAATTCGCGTAATGTGCGGCGATGTACTAGGCGCTGCGCAAACCATACCCCCACAAACAACATGACGGGAGAAAACATGAGCAACACAAATTGCACAGGATTGGCACTGCCCCCCAATACGCTCCCACTGCCATCAATCACAATCAACCCCATCATGGCGCCAATCACCGCGGGAATAGAACCGATGAGTAAATAACAAATGCAAATAACGACGAGTCCAACCCACCAACTCCACCACTTGCTATTCCCCGTCTGGGTGTTGTGTAACCACTCCATTGCGTTTCTCCTTTTCTTATGGAATCATCGAACC
>DBCF01000039.1:9317-9652 GCA_002292925.1 Roseiflexaceae bacterium UBA965
AGTCTGTTTGTGCGTACCGGTATGCCAGCCAAGCGCAATCGATACGCCGCCCATAGAAACGTGGTAAATATACTAAATGTGGCAATCACCACGATGATAATCGCCGCAATTATCTCGACGATCATTACCATCGTCGTATCCTGTTGTGCCATCAGCCATGGCTGCACCACACCAAACAGTAATACCAGACTCACCACCAATCCCACACTACTCCACAACGCCGGTTTCGCAAACATGCGCGCTGCCCGTTGGTATTTGGTGATTGCATCTGTAGCACTAAAAATCGCGACGGTACCTGGGATTGATTTAAAGAGATGGATATGTGATTCGATTGA
>DBCF01000045.1 GCA_002292925.1 Roseiflexaceae bacterium UBA965
CGATGATCCCATCGCCCCACCGACGATCTTACGGGGGGCCATATAATGACGCCCCCTACGGCTGTTGCCTGCCACGTTTCTCATGCCATGCCTGGGGATTATGCAAAATATACGCACGCATATTATGCAAATGCTCATCCGAACGGATAATCGAATCATAAAAATTTGCTTGCCAGACCACATATGTTGCATCATCACGCATATTACGCACTGCAATAGTCACGCCGCGCTTGAATGATGATATGAGCGTGCTCAATGAATGCGGCAACAAACGTTGCGCGGCAGCGGATTTCTGATTGCCACCTTGCATTGGCGGTCGCAAGTTGTGTGTTGGCTCTCTTGTGAGCTGCACAATTGCGTGGAAGTGCGTTGGCATTAGCTGATACACATCCAATACCACATCCGGGTGAATCTGGGGAATCTGCGCCCACTGATCAATGACTATCTGGCCAATTCTGCTGGGCTGCATTTTTGCATCAACGACCTTACCAAATATCTGCACATTATCCGCCGTACTTATGACAATTGCATACATATTTGGCGTCTGATAATTAAATCCAACCAAGCGCGTCGTATTTTTGCGGCGACGTTTTGGGGTCATACAGCACTCCTTCTCACTCTGCTGTATGTACTACCGTTTTTCATGCCCAAAAAGGTCTGCGCACACGTTATATATTGGAAAAGAGTATTCATCACACTGAGATTATTTATATCCACATATGTGGATTCGGATATTGGTAGAGTAAAGGGAGTTTTGTTGCCACAACAGAAAGGTTCCTATGCCAACCCGCATTCTCATGGTTTTTGCGGCACTCATGCTCGCAATCGGGCTCCAACCCGCCATCCCCACCCAGGCCGCCCAACGCTGCTTCAGCGAAACCAATCAGTGTATCGATGGGCGTATCCGCGAGTTTTGGGAACAGAATGGTGGATTAGCCATTTTTGGCTTCCCCATTGGAAGTGAAGAACAAAGCACCGTCGACGGCAAAACATTCACCGTTCAACGCTTCGAGCGAAACCGCCTCGAGCTCCACCCCGAAAATGCCCGGCCCTACGACGTACTACTCGGGCGCCTCGGCGCAGATCGACTAGCACAACAAGGCCGCGATTGGTTCACATTCCCCAAAAACGGTGATACCGGCGGTTGCAAAGTCTTTGCAGAGACGGGGCATACCGTGTGTGGCGCAGTGCTCAATGCCTGGCGCAAAAGCGGTCTCAAACTCGACACGCGCAACGCCGTCAGCGAAGCCGAGAGTTTAGCGCTGTTTGGCTTACCGCTTTCTGACCTGCAAACCGAAACCATGGCCGATGGCAAGCAGTACCAAGTGCAGTGGTTCGAGCGCGCCCGCTTCGAGCTCCACCCCGAAAATAGTGCGCCGTACGATGTGCTGCTCGGTCTGCTGGGGAATGAGGTTGGTGGTGCGCCAGCACCGGCACCAGTAGCTGTAGTACAACCGTCAGCACCTGCACCAACAGGTCCTGGCACGCAATATGTCCCTCTCCAAAAGCGCATGTTTGCCTCATATATGCTGGAGAATTGGGGGTATAAATTAGATGATTGGAAAACAGCCTGGGTAGTGAGTTCTGACTACGCACAAGGGCTTGCAGATAGTTCTGCGACCATACAATCTGCAGATGGTTTGCGCACAAATCTCGTGCAACATTTAATCGTATCATCATCAATGCAATCTACGTCGGGAAATCTATGGACAGTTGTCTACAGCATCACTGAATTCACAAATGCTGGTAGTGCAGGGCTTATGTACTATGACATCAGCATTACTGACCATATCAATGAAACTGAAAACAGATCCTTCCCTGGACCATGTTTTGAACGCTGGGTAATCGGTATGTATGACGATGCTGTTCCTGCTGGTGAACTGAAACTGTGGTGTGGCAATAAAGTACTCAACATTACTGTTGGTGGTTTTGGATCAACGGACGAGTTTATGCAACTCTTTGAGTCCATCACTCAGTTCTTTGTTAGCAGCTTTTATTGGTAACCCCCTACACCTCACACCAATCCCCCCTGCTGCGTATATGCGACAGGGGGGATTCAGCGTTTGCTAGGCCATCACCTTATACTTGGCGCGGATGTCGGCGATGGCGTCACTAGATTGATCACGCACAATGTGGTGCGAGTTACTTCACTGGGATTGCCAAATCTGAGAGGAATATCTGCCAGTAGAGCTCAAAACGCCGCTGGATGGATTCGTCGTTCCAGTCGTGCAAATAAGGTGGGGCAACTTCGTGAATGGCACGTACGGCATTACGTTGTGCCATATTAAGAATCAATTCTTCAGAATTACACAATGAACGCGTTAATAAGAGATTCGATGTACGATACACATCGATTTTATTAATAGGCATTGCATCACCTGCTACACGCTGATCCATTGGGTGAGCAAACACCAAATTACCAATCGAATCGTTTAATTCTTTATCACCATATAATGCAGTTGGTCGGATATGCTCAATATCATATCCTAGTCGCGCAGCTTTCGAAGAACGACTCGTCGTTAAGAATTCACTTAACTCAGGAACAATCGGTTCTAACGCATCAATTTGTACTTTACGGCTAATTCTCGCCAAAAAATACCGAATCCGTTTTTTATGGGTCGCATTTCGTACACGTAAATTGTATAAATTAGATCTTGCGTTATCTAATAATAATGCAAAATCCTTTTGTGCAATAGCAGATGCTTCTCGTATATCGTCTGGTTGCGCATTTGCACCTAACATGAGTATTTTATGCCCCCAAACTGGGATAATACGTTCAAAATCTTGAGGACGTTCCTTTGCTAATAACGACACAATGACACGGTCTTCAATAATTCGTGCTAAGACACTAAAACTTACGCTCGATAATTTATCGGCGGCTAATAAAATAGGAAAGTGTTGCACCATACTAAAATACTTACTACCATCATTAATTCTATTTTCAGCACCGTTAGGATTTTTTCCTTGATCAATGTTTTTTATTTTGATTGCATTGACTGGAAGTGATTTCGAAAAACGTAATGCTATCACATCAGTTTTGATAATTTCCGCCCATCTTCTACGCATATCTTTATGTGAAATATTTTCACCCGTTTCGATCAATATCATTGAACGTAACAAATATTCCATTGTACGCACACGTCCATTTTCACATTGATACAACGTGGAACTTGCTTTATCCCAATCTGTAGAGACATGATCTAAATAATCTTGTTCATTCACATTCTGAAAAATCAAGTTCTTGATAAGATCTGCACTATTAAGCGATAATCCACGATTATTAATTCGCTCAAACACATGTACTGCATCATCAGGTGTGGGTAATTCTAATCGCACGATAAACACCCGATTAACAATGTCGTTGTATAAATCTGGTGTATCAAGTAAATCCGGCCACTCTTCATCTAAATAATCAACAATAGTATCGTATACTTCTTTGATATTTTCCCGAGTCCATCCAGTAATTTCTGGTATTTTATCATCACGAATCAAGGCTTCAACCAACGCAATTCCGTCATTAGGCACCGTAACCCGAGCACGTAATTCACCCATACGAGTCGCGTAAATAATCAATTGATATAGTTGAGTCTGTAAAAATTTACATCGCTGATTTCGATCCGCCTCTGGAATTTTTTCAAACCGACGATATAGCGCTATCAGAATCAATAATATTGATGTAGCTCGTTGTTGACCATCAATAAGTTCAAAATCAACTTCCGTTACTGAACTCGCAACAATTACTTGACCAAGCAAATAGACTGGCTCATCAGAACGCAAAAAATCACGGAAATCGTCAAGCAGCTGTTTAATTTGACTTTCTTGCCACGCATACCCACGCTGAAAAGGGGGAACTAGGTATGTTTTACCAAAAAATTGTTGAATAGTTAGACATGGCGATTGTGGAATAATCGTAGATGGATGCATTTATTTTCCTATCCGCATAATTACGTGCGATCGTGATCTATAGATCATAAATTGCCACGATCATTCTGTCAATCATGCGGCGCCCACAACACCACAACGCCATCCCGCATTAGAACGGGATGGCGTCGCGCAATCATACAGCAATCTATCGTATTCCTACGCCACCTTGTGTTTGGCGCGGATGTCGGCGATGGCGCGCTCGATGCGCACCTCGTCGCCGCTACTCTCGAGGGGGTCTTTGCGCAGGCGGTGGCGCAAGGCCAGCACTGCCACCCGCAACACGTCGTCGGCAGTGGCCATCGTCCGTTTTTCGTAGGCGGCCATAGCCCCTGCCGCCCGGATCAAGGTCAACTCACCACGATGGCCGTCGATGGCCAGCAACGCACACAACTCGGCGGCGGCATACAAGGCATCATCGGCCACATCGACAGCCGGCAAGAGTTTTTGGGCAGCCTTGATGCGCTTGCCCAGCTTCTGTTGCTCTTTGTCCCAATTGGCACAAAACGCCGCCGGGTCGAGGTCAAAGGCCCGCCGCCGGCGCACGATTTCGACCCGCTCGTGGATGTCGGTCACCGTGGTAATCCGAGCATGCAACCCAAAGCGGTCTAGCAATTGCGGGCGCAAATCACCCTCTTCGGGGTTGCCACTCCCCACCAGCACAAACCGGGCTGGGTGGCGCACACTAATCCCTTCACGCTCCACCACATTGACACCACTGGTCGCCACGTCCAGCAACAAATCGACCAAATGATCTTCGAGCAGGTTGACTTCGTCGATATACAAAAACCCGCGATTGGCCCGAGCCAACAACCCCGGCGCAAAAGCCTGTACCCCGTCCACCAAGGCCCGCTCGATGTCGAGTGCCCCTACCACCCGGTCTTCGGTGGCGCCGAGAGGCAAATCGACTACAGGCACCATGCGGGTCAGGCTTTTGGATTTGGGATGCTCCGCACAAAAACTGCACAGCGGCGATGGTCGCATTGGATCACAATTATATGGGCAGCCTGCCACGACTTTGACCAATGGCAACATCGACGCTAACGCCCGCACTGCGGTGCTTTTGGCCGTGCCGCGGTGCCCCATAATCATCACCCCGCCAATTGATGGGTCGATGACACACAACGCCAAGGCCAGTTTCAGTTCACTCTGGCCTACGATGGCCGTAAAAGGAAAGACCTGGTGGATGCTGGATTCCTTGGGTTCCTTGATTTCTACTGGTTCGTGCGACATCGGTCGCATCCTTTCTATTACCCCTCTAGCTCCGTTACTGGTTTTTACCAGCAGATCAACAGCAGTACCCATCACTCCTACTCGGCAGATGCCCGCGCCGGGTCAATCTGGGTAATCCCCACCACAAAACGTCGTTCGTAGGGTTGGAGTGCAACCATGTCTGGCCATTCTTGGCTGGCCCACACCTCGACTTGGTCAAGGGTGTCGTTGAGTAATTGCGGGTCAATCGCCCAGGTTTCGGGGTCGTTGCGGGCCCGCATACTAGCAATAATCGCCGCCGGAGCCGCTTGGTCGTACCAACTAGTGGCCGGGGCTTCGGGCGCCGTAATCCCACCCAGACGCGCCAAAAACTGCTGGCGGGCAGCCCCTACCCCCGGCGGACGAATCCCCGGCGATAGACTCATAATCACTTCACGCATTTTGGCACGCATACGCATGCTACATGACTGGGGATCACTCCAATCACGCCCTTCGATAAACAAGCCACCCGGGCGCAAAACCCGCGCGATTTCGCGCATGGCCAAACGCCAATCGCTAGCATGATGAAGCACGTGCACCGCCAACACCGCATCGAAACTCGCATCAGCAAAGGGTAACTGCATCATGTCGGCCAAGGCGATTTGGTCGATGTGGCGCTCCATGGCCACCGCCAACATCCCCGGCGAGATGTCGATGCCGACTACTTCACCTCCCGCCGCCACTACCGGCGCCGCAATCCGCCCCGTGCCAATCCCAATTTCGAGGATGCGTTTGCCCTGCCCGACCTGATCGACTAGGTACTGCCCGACCGCTTGCGATACCGCCGGGCTATGTAAATGCAGGTCGTCGTAGTGACTCGCGACGTGTTGAAAATCAAATTTCGCCATTTCAAATCCCCTCAATATCCATAGAATGCACTACCGCACATATCACGATGCGGTAGTGCATTCGTTAGGCATCACCACTGATGGTTATGCGCTTGCGCCTTGTTCCATTGCCAAGGTCAAATCGGCTTTCGATACACTGCGGAAGTGTTGTACGTTGACGTTGCGCAATACCGCCATGCCGACGATCATCAACACCACTTCAAGTCCAAAGATGGCGGTATAACCAGCAGTGGCCGAAAGCAGATTCGTTTCGATCAAGGCACTTTTGAGCGCCCCACTCAAAATCGACGACATCCCCATCCCAAATGATTGCGCCATCCCCCACATGCCCATGTAGAGCCCAGTTGAGCCTTCGACGGTCATGTCCATCATCATCGACAAGGCACCAACATTATAAAAACCGGTAAACAAGCCCATCACCACCAATGCGGGTGTCAGTAAGGATTGTTGTTGCAACATGGCAGACATCGTCAACAACCCCAACCCAAAGGCCGTCCCAAAGCCCCCAATTTGGCCAATCAATTTCTTCGAGATGTTGGTGGTGCTACTAATCGCCCCCATCAAAATCATGCCACCCAATACGCCACTGCCCCACAACGTGTTGAACGATGAGGTTTGCTTAATCGTCATGCCAAAGACTTCAGCGCCAAAGACTTCGAGGATGGCGTCTTGCAAAAATATGCCCAAGATACTAAAAAAGACAAAGCCAAAGAAGGCCCGCACTTGGTCGTTGGTGCGCACCATTTTGACGGCAACCCCAATCGCCTTGAGTGGCGACACCGCCGCAGTTTGTGATTGGGCTGCCAATGTTTGTAATTCCGCGGCGGTACGACGTTTTTCCATACCCAGCATCGGCAAGGCAGCCACCAAGACCACCAATGGCGTCAAATTGTACAAGCGTTGCATTTCGGCGATATTGAGGGTATCACCCATGGTGGCTTTGACCACGATGGCCGCCGCAATCGCACTGATAATCGTAAAAGTCCAGACCACGGCTACCACGATACCGCGCCGTTCTGAGGTGGTGACTTCGGCAATCAATGAGTGGTGGGAGTCACCGGTGGAGGCAAACCCGATCCCGAAACAGAGCATCAAGGCAAATCCCGCCACGTAGGCCCAAATCTGACCTTGGCTCATGGCCACTGCCACACTCGGCAAAGCCGTAAATACCAGACTCGCGATTAGGCTCCCCATCAAAAAGTAAGGCGTGCGCCGGAGTCCCAAAATCGGATAACGATCACCCAAGCGCCCAAATACCACTTGAAACGGCGACAAAAAGTTATGCATGCTAATCATCACGGTGATGACGACCGCCGCAATCCCCAAATCAAAAATTGAGACGCGGTTAAAATTACTCGTCAACAAGGCAAACATCCAACCTGCACCGATTTTGGGGAGCGCCAAGCGCAACGTGTCACTTATGCCACGCAACACACGCAAAAAATTCGCCATGTCAGCCTCCGTTGTATTACGCACTATCAGCATCGAAAACACGTCTGCAGGAATGGGGGGTATTTGTAGTGCGGAGTCGTTACAACAAGAGTATAACACCCGATATTTTGCAATAGCCTGCTATAAAAAACACATTTTCCATATTATAGTTATACATTTACTATGCACTAGACATCGTTATTAAGTAGAAAGCGTGAAGTCGGAAGTCGGAAGTACGAGGCATCTCGCATAGCTGAGCATTCATCAGCAACTACCCATCAGAGATTGCACTGCGCCTTCAGCGCCATGCAATGACGTGGGAGGGAACTCAGCGTCCTCTGCGCCCTCTGTGCGAGATAAATGACAATCCTACGGTGTGCGCTGTGCGAGGGTTCTCCGCGTCTCCGCGCCTCCGCGTGAACCACGAGGCATCTCGCATAGCCAAGCATGCATCGACGACCACCCCCTCAGAGATTGCACTGCGCCTTCAGCGCCATGCAATGACGTGGGAGGGAACTCAGCGTCCTCTGCGCCCTCTGTGCGAGATAAATGACAATCCTACGGTGTGCGCTGTGCGAGATAAATGACAATCCTACGGTGTGCGCTGTGCGAGATAAATGACAATCCTCCCTTACAATTTCTCCCAAAAAAAGACCGATCCCCCTGCATACACAGGCGAATCGGTCGCGTGCAGACGTTTGGTTATACCAAGCGAATCTCGGTTTGTTCTTTCGACAAAAAGACCACGCCGTCAGCGGTCACCAGCACGTCCTCTTCGAGGCCCACATAGCCAGCCGAGGTAATCACACCCAACTCGAGGGTATAGATGTTCCCGACCTCAATCTGCATATCGGGGGTATTGCCGTAGCGCTCCCAACGTGGTCCTAGCAGCGGGCCACCGTCGTGACAAGCGCGCCCGAGACCATGCCCAAAGGCATGCATGTATTCGGGGTAGCCACCATCGACAATCACGTCACGAGCCACTTGGTCGACTTCATAGCCCTTGACACCCGGGCGGAGCGCTTTGGCACCTTCGCGGATGGCTTGGCGCACCGTGTCAAAGGCCCGTTGGATTTCGGGGGGCATGCCGGTTTCGCCTGGACGACGCACATACCACAAGCGTTGGATGTCTGAGCAGTAGCCGTCTTGTTGTACGCCGAGGTCGATATGCACAATGTGGCCAGGTTCGACTTTGATGTCGGCGCTAGGCACGCCATGTCCCACTGCCGAATTGGGGCCGCTGTTGACAATGGGGCAACCGTCCCAAGCCCAGGCTGCGGGTAAACCGCGTTGTTTGAATTGATCGTGGACAAAGTCGCCAATGTCTTTTTCGCTGACACCGACGCGAATCTGCGCCGTAATCAAATCGACAATCTCTTCGGTGGTATCGATAGCAGCTTGGATGCGGGCGATTTCGCCATCGGTTTTGCGGGAGCGCAAGGCGCTGAGCACGGGACCGGCGCTGACGAGGCGATTCGCGAACGGCGTGTCTTTGAGAATCGATTGGAGCATCATGTACATGCCCACGGTCAACCCGTCAGACGTTTTGTCGTCGACACTGTAGTTGAGTCCGATGGTGCGGGGATCGAGCGCCGTCAATTGGGCAATCAAGGTATCTTTGATGCCGGCGTCGTAACTAATGATGGTAGGGAAGACGCCGTAGCTTTCGACCCCTGGAACGTCATAGCGCCCCACAATGGCGATGCGTTGGCCGTTTTTGGTGAAAATAAACGCTGACGGCCAGGTGACATTGCTCCCGATGGCGAGTTCGATGCCGGGATCGGGCGAAACAACAGATTCACGAGCAAAGGTCAACCAACAATCGAGGTCAAACTCGTGGAGCAATGCCGCAGCCTGATCGGCTTTTTCGGTGTAAATCGACATTTAGACGTTCCTTTCGTAATCGCTGGTATGGGCAGCCATTGCCCGTTGATAGAGGTCGATATAGTGCACAGCAGCTGCCTGCCAAGTGAAATCACTGGACATGCCGCGGAGCATCAATTGAAGCCAAACCGGCGCATCGGCATAAAGCGTCAGCGCACGATCAAGGGCATAGCGCAAGGCCGAGGCTTGCGGTTCAGCAAACACAAACCCCGTGCCATCGTTGGTAATTGGCTGATAATCACGCACCGTGTCACGCAAACCACCCGTGGCATGCACAATCGGCACCGTGCCATAGCGCATCGCAATCATCTGACTCGTCCCACATGGCTCTACCCGTGACGGCATCACAAACATATCGGCACCCGCATAAATATGATGCGCCAATGTCTCGTCAAAGGTCAACCGGAAGGCCACTTGGCCGGGGAAGCGGGCTTGTAATTCGATCAAACGGTCGTGATAGCGTTGTTGCCCCGTCCCCATCACCACCAATTGTAGCGCATGAGACCGCAAAAATGGTTCAATTATTTCGTCAAGCAAATCAAACCCTTTGAGGGTGGTCAAGCGCGAAATAACACTCACGAGGGGGATGCTCGCATCGACCTGCAAGCCGAGCATTGCTTGTAACGCCGTCTTGCAGGTCGCTTTGCCTGTCAAATCAGAGGAACTATATGGCGTAGCTAGATAGCGATCACTCGCGGGCGTATAGACCTCGCCATCAATACCATTGAGCACCCCGTACAAACGGTCTCGCCGCCGCCGCAACAATGCATCGAGGCCATGTCCCGCATCAGGATCAAGAATTTCGCGGGCATAACTAGGGCTCACCGTATTGATGATATCGGCATAGTAGATACCCCGACCGAGCAATGTCACGGTGTCGTTCGTCGCAGTGCCCTCAGTGACCTCAAAGTCTCCATGCGGCACACCGGCAATTTCGAGTACCCGATGACCAAACACCCCTTGGAAGGCCAGATTGTGGATGGTCAGGAGTGACGCAGTCTGCGCAAACCACGGATCGTCGTGCAACACCGTGCGTAACCAATTGGGGATAATCGCCGTATGCCAATCGTGGCAATGGATGATATCAGGCTGCCAGGCGAGCGCTCGAGTCAATTCGAGGGCTGCTCGACAAAAAAAGACAAACCGGCGATCATCGTCGTCATACATCGACATGCCATCACGATTGAAATAGGTATCGTGCGCCACAAACCAGACCGGCACGTCGCCAATCACCGTGGCATGCACGGTGGCATAGTCAACCGTTTCTTCAATGGGGACGGTCAGGGTTTGCAGTACCGTCTGCATTGCAAATCGTTCTGGGGCGATCCAGCCATAACAGGGCATCACCACACAGACATCATGACCCGCGGCACGTAACGCTTTAGGCAAAGCGCCCATCACATCGGCGAGACCGCCGGTTTTGGCAAACGGCACCATTTCGGTGGCCACCATCAAAATCCGGAGTGGCTGTTGGCTCATACCACCAACCCGACGATGGTCTGCGCCACCACATCTGCCGGACTGCGGGCATCGATGCGTTTGAGCAACTGGAGCTGATCAAAGTAGGCAATCAGCGGTTGGGTGGTGGCATGGTAGACCGCCACCCGATGCAACACAATCTCTGGCGCATCGTCGGGGCGCATCGTCAACGTACCACCGCGCGTTTGGCACTCGGCGAGGCTGGCAGGGTCGTCAACATGCACGGGGAAGGTGTCGCTGGGGGTGACGCACATGCGCCGACCACTCAAGCGCTGTACCACCACATCATCGGGGATGTCAAGCAGGGCCACTAGGGTCAGTGTGCGCCCATAGTGCGCCAAAAACGTCGGCAGATACTGGGCTTGCGACAACGTACGCGGATACCCATCAAGAATAAAGCCGTGGGTGGCAGGCAATGTCGCAATATAGGCGCCGAGGACTTGGTGCATAACCTCGTCAGTAACCAGATTGCCGTGGTCGATAGCAGCGGCTATTTGTTGTCCGAGGAGCGAGCCCGTGGCGATTTCAGCTCGTAATAGTACACCAGTTGAAATCACATCGAGGGGTAATGATTCACATACGGCATGCGCAACGGTGCTTTTGCCAGCACCTGGCGGGCCAATAAACACAATATTTGCAACCAGTGCAACACCCATAGGGTACCTCACTCAGCAATTACGGCGTTGGAGTAGCAGCCACAACTTCTGGGGTAGCGGTGGGCGGCAAGGCTGTTGCAGTCGGTAAATCTTCGGGACCAAACGTTGGTGCCGGCATTGGCGTACGATCAACAAGTGATGGCACGATAATGGCTTGACCCACTTGAATCGCTTCAGGTTGCGTGATATCAGGGTTAGCCGCCATGATATCTTCGACAGTGGTCGAAAAATCTTCGGCGATCAAACTCAAGCTGTCACCTGCTTTGACGATATACATGCCACTCGGGGTGGGTGACGGCAAAATCGCCATGGAATAGGCAGTCGCAGTCGCATTGATATCGAGGGTTGGTGCGGGGGTGATATACAACCCCGCCGGCACTGTTTCACGCGGGGCTAACGCATCTGATGGGGTGGCACATGCCACACTCATACCCATCACACAAAGCATAGTTCCCCAGCGCATGCCGCGCATAAACCATTGTTTCATACGAATTCCCTGCATACCTGATTCCGTGAATAATAGTATACCATAGCACATTACCTGCATCATGCACATCATCTACAGGCAATTCACTCCTGATAGTTTCCATACGAGCAAACCCATCACTACGCCAAATTGAAATTAGTCCGCAAATGGCGCAGCGCCAGTGACATGCTGTATAGCTGGGCGAATCAACATGTAATGCGCATAGTGGTGCAATTCTTGCAATGGCATTTCACCTGCCGCAATCCGGGTTGCCAAGGTTTGTCCAATAGTCGCCAAAGTGGCACGCCCTTGCAACATGTCACGGCGCGCCTGGTGCAAAATAACAAGCTCAAGTTCGTTGCGTGGGTCGAGGCGCTGGGCAAACATTGCATAGGGAGGGTGGACGGGCAATTTGGCGTCATCGCACATCCGGGTCAAGCTGGCGTTGCGTTCTTGTTGGTAGGCAGGGTCAATGGTCATGCCATCACGGTACAAGTTACGCATATAACTCGGCGGGTAATTCCCAATCCGCGCCAACGCTTCGTATACTCGATTGCGGTGGCGTTGATTGAGGGTGTATAGATAATCCCAATGCACAAAATCAGCCCCCGCTGCCACACTCATTTCGATCAAACGACTCAAGGCATAGTCGGTATCATTGAGATACGGAATCAAGGGTTGGATAACCACACCGACCGGAATACCCGCTTTTTTGAGCTGACTAATCGTCGTAAATCGATCAACTGTCGAGATATTTTTGTCTTCGAGTTTGTTTTGGACATCGACCACATGGCTCATTACCGTCACCATCACCATCGCCAACGAGCGCTGATGAATTTCTGTCAATAATTCAATGTCATCGACTACATGCGGGCTTTTGGTCATAATGACGGTGGGCTGACCATGCTCCGCCAAGACACGCAACACGCTCCGTGTGCGGCGGTAGTGTTGCTCTGCCGGCTGGTATGCGTCACTTTCGGCCGTCAGCCCAATGACAGCCCGCCGATCGATAGTAGTGAGCTCGGCGCTTGCGGCGTGGGCAATATCCGGCATCAACCGAATTTGTTCGTTATAGGGGCGCAAATGCCGCCCCCAGCCATCACAATAATTACAGCCATATTCACACCCTTCATAGATGTGGCTGGCATAACTCGCCAACGTGTGCGCATCGATACGGGGGAGTGGGGCACCAAATAACTGCGTGCGATTTACATCGACAACAAACAACGGCATGGTATTCCTCTTTAAACCAGGTAAGGGAGGTTATTTTTTGCGTTTGCGCGGGGTCAAATCACGCGCCGCACTTTGCATCAATAATTCTTCATCAGTCGGACCAATCGGCAGATTCATTTCGATGCGCCAGGCTTCGATTTCGGCGGCACTCAAGGGCACCTCGGGTTTTTCATCATGGAATTCGGCCTTGGTATTGGTTTGACGCAACATGTGTTGCATAAACATGGCGTTTTTCATCAACCGCACGCCATATTGATTGGCGACATCGATAATCCGCCGGTCAGCACTCACGAGTGACCATTCTTTGGGTTTGGCGAAGCCTTTGATGCGCCGGATGATTTGGGTGTCGGCGTCTTCGGGTGACAGGGCAAAATGACAAGTCACCCCATAGCCATTCAGGCTTTGGGGGTGGCCATACACGCCACGGTCAAACACCACCAAAATCTGGCGGCCTTTTTTGGCAGTAGCGACCCGGCGCAACATCATCACCAACTTGAATTCATCATCGTGATCAGATAAATTAATGTCGGGGATACTCCCAATGAGATTATGTCCATCAATAATAAAATGCATGACCGCTAACATCACAATAAAAAACGGAGCCGCCCCACGGGACGGCTCCGTCATAACCGCAGTATCTCTATGGTACCACAATCGACTTCATTGTGACAGGGTCTTCGCTCCAACCTGATTCTTTGCTCATCCAGTCACGTGCCCGCGCCCGGAATTGGAATTCACCGCTACTCGGTGGGGCAAACAGGGCTTCAGACGCCCCCGTACCACTTTGCCAATTGACCCACTCACCACCATTGAGACGATACTCGATGTCGTATGAATTAATCCCACTGACGTCATCATTCCCACCCCAACGCACGGCATAGGCGCCACCATCCATCGGCAAAATCTCTTGGATCCACGCAACTGGTGGCATGGTGTCGTAGCGTGGCACCCACATCACCGCATCGAACCGCACGCCCTGGGCATCATCACCGGTCACATCGGTCAATGTCACACTGGAGGTGCCGGGTGTAGTCATGTTGTACATCCCGAGCGACGCCCAGCGCGCACTTTGCAATGACTGGTCAACCCAGACTTCGCGCTCAACGCCATTGGCATTGACTTTGTAGATCGCAGCCCGGGTCGCAGCTCGACCACAAGGTGGGATAAAGGCCATCGCCTCGTAATAGCCGATTTGATTAATACTTGTAGACCACGTGGCCGTATTTTCACCGGTTGATGGGTCAATCGTCCCAATCGTCCAATCATGCTTGCCGTTGAGCCCACAAAAATTGTCATACCATGCCACTTTAGCAGCACTGGTGTAGCCTTCGCTGCCGTTGTCAACAATCACGGTACCCGGAGGGTACGCAAGATTGCCAACCGATGCATCGACTTGACCTTGCGGACCGGGGTCAAGCCCCATCCACAAAAACGATACCCGCACCCAGTCATTGCGGCGCATCCCCAAACCATCAAGGAAGGCACCATCGGCAATATCGATACCGTTCCCTAACGTTACTTTGCGGCCAAACATGTCAAGGCCACCATTATAGCCAAACTGCACTGCAGCCTGAGCCATCGGCATACCAATCGGCAAATCACGATAGAAGCGCCGTTCGGGCGTCCAGTATTCGTCATTGGTGTTCCATGGACCGACGTCCCACACCGGCAACACGAGACTTTTGTCTTCGTAGGTTACCCGCACTTGGAATTCATTGCCACCTTGACTCGACAAGACCTTCCATGACGGCAACGCCACAAACCAAGCCCGCTCAGGGATACGGTAGCCATTAGCGGTACGCTTGCCAACCAAACCTTCACGCGTAGCCCGTACCGTATAGGTGGGGGCATACCCTTGTTGAAACGCCGGGGGCGCTTGCGTTGGTTGTGGAGCCGAATTATCACCACCTTGGGTACCATCCGAAATCGGCGGAGCCTCTTGTGCACGCACCCCAAACGGTAACAACACCAACAATGTCACCAGAACACTAACAAATATCCCAACTCGATACCAACTACGCATGCCATTCTCCATCTGGGATACACCACAAAAAACGGAATCGCGATGTATCACAAGCCATTTATCCACACAATGTAGAAAAAATTTCACACCATGTACCTACTACAATACTGTTTATCCACTATCACTGTCAAGCGATTAACATGACAGCAACATGAATAGACAGGGTGCCAATAGATGATAATCTACTGATACCCTGTGTAACGTGCTATTTGTTTTGGGGCACAAATGCGCTATAGATCAACTGTGCAAAGCCACCAATTGCCGGACCAGCCACCGAATCAACCAAATACCCGCCGTTTTCGGCGATATCGCGATACACATAAATCGCCATCAAGAAATGTTGTTTATCGGGTGTAGTCACAATCCCCACATCGGCTTGCATATCTTCAATCCAGCCGCTTTTGTGTGAGACATAGGCATCATCCGGCAAGCCCGACATCATGCGGCTATTATCAGCATTTTCGTGCATCAACGCGAGGATTTCGCTACAACGATCGGCATTGAGGGTATCGGGGTAGAGTTTGAGTAATTCCCCTTTGCCTTGGCTACAGCGATAAATCTCGGTAAAGACCTTGGCCATTTCGGCGGGGGTGGTACGCAACAACGGGTCTGCGTCGGTATTCGGCGCAGGGCCATCGATTTTGGGGCCTCTGACAATGTTATATTTGAGTACCCCAATCAAAAAATCCCGCCCTTCATAGGGCATGTTTTGGTAGGTACGTTCGAGTCCCAACGCTTGGAACATTTTGTTCATTTCTTGGGTACCGAGATAGGCGGCTTCGGTACCTTCGCCATCGACACTCGTCGCCAACATCTTGTTGGCAGCCAGATTGTCGCTGTCGATAATCATCCGGCGCATCCATCCCTTTTGAGCATCACTAAATGTGCTGATTTTGGTATAGGCATGGAGCAAAATCGGCACCTTCATGACACTCGCCCCCGAAAAAACACTTTTTTCGTTGAGGGTGGTCACGACTTCGTCGGTGTCGAGATTATAGACATAGATACCCACAATCCCAGGCCACGCATCTGCCATAGTATTCACCGCTGCGCTTAATTGTGCAGAAGTCGGCAACACGGGGGTAGACGAAGGAATCAACGGCACCGTGACCGAGATTACGTTGCTCGCCAATGCCGTGATAATACTTGCTTCGGCAGCTTTGGTGTCGATTGATTGCGCCACATCAGTCACAAACCGCACATCAAACGGGTCAGCGCTTTGGGTGAGCGTCACTCCCGAAGTCGCCGTCACGGTAGTATTGAGTGACTCCAGTTGTTGTTGGATTTCGACATTATCAAAACGCACCACTGGCTCAACTTTGGTGTTGGCTACGGCCTGCAACACCGCATCGGCAGTGGCTTGTTGGTCAAGTGACACGGTAAATGTCAACGTATGTGTACTATCACCGGTAAGGACGGTTAATTCTCGCTTGGGCAAGACCACCGTCGCCAAGGTGGTAGTTACTTGTGACAAATTTTTGCCAGCCAGCATCACATCATTTACGGACACACCAGTAGCAACTGTCGGTTCTACCGTTGGCGACGGGGCAACAGCCACCGTTGGTGCCAACGGTGTTGGCACAACTGCCGCAGACTGACCACAACTCACCAACAACCCCAATACCACGAACATCACCCACATCGCTCGTCTCTGCGTATACTGCATCTACTACATACCTGTTGAATAAAAATTACTATTGTAGAAGTTATCACAATTTAGGCAATGATGCAACAACGTGGGACATAGCAGATGCTATGTCCCACGTTGAATTACCGTGTGCAATTGCGTAAATCGCGTTAGCGGCTATCGCTCTTGAGCTCAAGCCAGGCCATTTCGGCGGCAGTCAAACGTACTTCACTGGCAGCCACATTGGCTTTGTACTCGGCTGAGGTCTGACAACCCACCAACGCAAAGATGTTGAGCGGGTAGCTCATCACATAGGCGGTGGCGATTTGGGGGATGCTCAAGCCCTTTTCGTCGGCCAATTGTTGCACGCGATCGAGACGCTTGAAGTTATCGTCGTTGGCATACACCGTCACGGCCAGCTTGTCGAGATAGGTCTCGAAGGTGCTGATGTTGTCACGGCGCAAGCGCCCCGAAAAGAAACCACCGGCCAAGCTCGACCAGGTAAACAACGGCATCTGCAATTTACCGTAGTATTCACGGGCGGGGGCTTGGTCTGCAGCGCTGATGCTGATACAACCATCCCAGGGTGGGCAGTTTTGGACGGCCAACGTGAAGTTAGGGCTGCTGGCAATGAAGGGCGCCAAGCCATGTTTGGCGGCGTATTCATTGGCTTCGGCGACACGGGTGTGGCTCCAGTTTGAACCACCGTACGCCAAAATACGACCGGCCTTGAGGTGGTCGTTGAGGGCTTCGACAATCGGACCAACCGGCACCGACGGATCGTCGCGGTGGAGCAAATAGATGTCGATGTGGTCGATTTTGAAGCGGGCCAGTGAATCATAGATGTCACTGCTGATGTCCCAGGGGGTCACCCGTTTGCGGTCTTGGCTGAGGTGCGCACCTTTGCCGATGATGTTGACTTTGTTGCGGTTGCCCCGTTCGCGCAACCAGCGCCCAAAGGTGCGCTCGTTGTCGCCACCACCATAAACATGGGCGGTGTCGAAGGTGTTACAACCGGCATCGAGGATTTCGTCGAGCAATGTGAAACACGCCGGCACATTTTCTGACGAAATCATCACGCTACCTTGGACCAAACGCGACACTGGCTTTTCGACGCCAGGAATCTTACCGTACTGCATTGTTTATTCCTTTTCTGTATAAAATAGTACGACCTACTCCATTGGATAACGCAAACCCCAGACGGCACGAATACGGTCCATGGCTTCCATGGTGTACATGGTATCGCTCCACGACATGATGTCGCTCTCGACACGTTTTTCACGGAGCAAACGCCCCACTTCAGCGGCTTCGTAGTGGTAGCCGTTGCCATCAAAGGGCAGCTCGATGACTTCGCTTTTGCCACCCTTGGTAAGGGTCAAGCGTTTGCAGGCAAACCACGGTGATTCGAGGCGAATCTGGCCCTCGGTGCCCATAATCGTTGTTTCCATGGGGGTAGAGGTGCGCACACCGGTTGAGAAATAGGCCAACTTCCCATTGGCAAAGCTCATTACGGCCGCGCCTTGTTCGTCGACACCGGTCGAGCCGATTTCGGCCATACCGGTGGCCGCGATGGTCTCACCGAGGAGCATCACCGACAACGACACACAATAGACGCCGACGTCGAGCAAACCACCACCTGCTAAATTGCGGTCAAACAAGCGCCCGCTGGGGTTGACATCGGTGCGGAAGCCAAAATCGGACTGGATCATGCGTACTTCGCCAATGGCACCTTCGTTGATAAGGGCCACGGCTTTGCGCACGATTGGCAAAAAGCGCGTCCACATTGCTTCCATCAAGGGCACATTGGCAGCCTTGGCGGCCTCAATCATGGTGCGGGCTTGGGCGGCAT
Source organism: Roseiflexaceae bacterium UBA965 (assembly GCA_002292925.1). GTDB lineage: Bacteria > Chloroflexota > Chloroflexia > Chloroflexales > Roseiflexaceae > UBA965. The sequence continues at coordinate 18,669 of DBCF01000045.1, forward strand.
TCACCGCGAATGGTTTTTCACACAACACCGCTTTACCGGCAGCAATACAGCGCAATGTGTCTTCCATGTGACTGGTATGTGGGGTGGCCACATAAATCGCATCGACTTCAGCATCATTGGCGAGATCGGCATAGGTGGCGTGGGCGCGAGCTACATTGTACTGATTCGCAAAGCGTTGGGCTGATTCGGCACTGCGTGAACCCACTGCCACAAGGACTGCTTCGGGGTCAGCACGTAACCCTTCGGCAAAAACCCCGGCAATACGCCCCGTCCCCAAAATCCCCCAACGAATTGGCGCTTTCGTCGTCATTGACCACTCCTTGGTAATTAGACTATCTGTTGTCTGGTGACGCACTTATTGTACAACGAATTAGCCTTGG
>DBCF01000101.1 GCA_002292925.1 Roseiflexaceae bacterium UBA965
ACCATATCCGTTGCCCTGTTTGTCATCCTGATTACGATTACCTTCATCCAGATGCGCTACTTTAACGCCAATTCATCGGATTTAGATTAGTAGGCATACTGAGGAGTACAATTATGAGCCGCGCGCACACACGCACAGCCCCCACCATACAATTACCGACGATTTTGGCTTGGGGTGCATTTGCCCTCGTGATGTTGGTGACGTTGTTCCCGGTGTATTGGGTACTACGCACTGCCCTTTCGGACCACAAAGAAATCTACGTGCAAACCTTCGTCCTGTGGCCGGTAGGATTTACCCTCGACAACTTCAAGCGGGTACTCGGGATGTTTAGTGCCGAGCAATCTGTGGCCATGGGTGGCACCGCCACGGGTATCAATTTTTGGTTGTATTTACGCAATTCAATCATCGTTTCAACGTTTTTGGTGGCAGGGCAGACGTTTTTTAGTGCCATGTCGGCCTATGCCTTTGCCCGCTTACGCTTCACCGGCCGCGATCAACTCTTTTTCTTGTATCTAACGGCTATGATGATTCCTGGGGTGGTGACGTTGATCCCTAACTTCATTTTGATTCGTGACCTCAAGTGGCTCGACACCTTCCAAGGCATCATGGCGCCAGGGTTTTTGATGACGCCATTCACGGTCTTCTTTTTGCGGCAATTCTTCCTCGGTATCAATCATGAGCTCGAAGAAGCGGCCACCCTTGACGGTGCCAGCATCCCCATGATATTTTGGCGTGTTGCACTGCCATTGAGCATCCCCGCCTTGAGTACACTAGCGATTTTGCAATTCATTGCCACCTGGAACGACTATCTCTGGCCGTTTTTGGTTGGCAAAAATGAAGCCGTGCGTGTACTCACCGTGGCATTGGCCATCTTCCAGTCACAGACGCCCCAAGGGGCCCCTGACTGGGGTGGGTTGATGGCGGGCACAGCATTGAGTCTGGTGCCCACCTTGGTGATTTTCTTGGTCTTTGGACGCCGTGCAGTAAACGCGATTCAGTTTACCGGCTTCCGCTAACGCATTTGGCATCAACGGTGCATTTACACCGAGTTGCATACAGGTTGTTTTTCGTTTTAGGAGGACTCATGCGTTCACGTATCAACGCGCTGGCCCTGGCCCTGTCAATCGCCGCAAGCATGCTTTTGGTAGCATGTGGTGGTGCCGCAGCCCCAGCCGCCGAGCCAACCGCAGCTCCAGAAGCCGCTGCAGCTACCGAAGCTCCAGCTGCCACCGAAGCCACTGCAGCTCCCGCTGCTGAAGCTGTCACCATCCGCTATGGCTTGTGGGACGGCAATCAACAGCCCGCCTACGAAGCGTGTGCTGCTGCCTTCACCGCCGAAAACCCCGGCATCACCGTCAAGGTGGAGCAAGCAGGTTGGGGCGACTATTGGAATGGCGTGCAGACCGGTATGGTCAGCGACACCGCTCCTGACGTCTTCACCAATCACTTGGCCAAGTACCCCGAGTTTGCCTCAAAAGAGCAACTCGTCGACCTCAAGCCCTTCATCGACCGTGATGGCGTCGACACCAATCAATACTTGGCTGGCTTGGCCGACCTTTGGGGCCGCGATGGCAAGACCTATGGTTTGCCCAAGGACTGGGACACCATTGCCGTCGTATACAACCAAGACATGCTCGACAAGGCCGGCGTAACTGTTGACGAACTCAACAACGCTGACTGGAATGCCAAAGACGGCGGTTCGTTCGGTCAAATCATCAAGAAGTTGACCCTCGACGCCAACGGCAAAAATGCCCTCGACGCTGACTTCGACAAGACCACAGTCGTGCAATACGGCTTTATTCCTGGCGGTAGCGGCGGCGCTTATGGTCAGACCCAATGGAGCCACTGGGCCGTTTCGAACGGCTTCAAGTTCAATGACGGTCTCTATGCCACCAAGTACTACTACGACGACCCCAAGTTGGCCGAAACCATTCAATGGTACGCCAACCTCAACCTCGTCGACGGCGTAGCCCCCACCTTGGCCGACGTCAAGAGCCTCGGCGCCAACGCCCTCTTCACCGGCGGCAAGGGTGCCTTGACCACCGACGGTTCATGGATGATTGGTGCCTACACCAAGGACACCAAGTTCAAAACCGGCTTCGCTCGTTTGCCCAAGGGCCCAGAAGGTCGCAAGTCGATGTTCAACGGTCTCGCCGACTCAATCTGGGTTGGTAGCAAGCACCAAGAAGAATCCTGGCAGTGGTTGAAGTTCGCCTCGTCACCAGCTTGTGAAAACATCGTTGGTAGCTATGGCGTTGTCTTCCCAGCCGTGCAATCAGGTGTAGATGCCGCATTGGCAGCCTATGCCGCCAAGGGTATCGACGTCTCAGCCTTCACGGCTCAGGCCACCGAAGCCAACGGCACCTTCTTGTTCCCCGTAACTGACTATGCGTCAGAAATCGGACCGATCATGGATGCCTTGATGGATAGCATCATGCTCGGCGAAAAGACCGCAGTCGATGGCCTCAAAGAAGGCAACGACCAAGTCAACGCCCTCTTCCAGTAACTTCGGGTTACACCGACGCTTGGTGGCTGGGGCAACCCATCCACCAAGCGTTTTTCATTTGTCTCATACCTCTGGCAAACCGCTCGGTTTTGAATGTGTAATTTCCACAGTGATACCAATGGAGCGTCACTGTATTATGATATGCAGGGAAGCACGACAGCCCACTGTGCGTTGTACCTATTGTTTGGTGTTATGTGGATTATGTGATCAGAAAGGAATCGACGATTCATGGCTATTATCACTTTTATCGGCGCTGGGAGCACTGTTTTTGCAAAAAACTTGCTGGTCGACATTTTGTCGTTCCCCGAGCTCGCCAATGCCACCATTCGCTTGTTTGACATCGACTCGGAACGCCTCAAGACCTCAGAAGTGGTCGCCCACAAAGTGGCCGAAGCCTTGGGTGCCAAACCCACCATCGTCGCCACCACCGATCGCAAAAAAGCCCTCGACGGCGCCGATTATGCCATCGCCATGTTCCAAGTGGGTGGCTACAAACCATCTACCGTCATCGACTTTGACATCCCCAAGCGCTACGGCTTGCGCCAAACCATCGCCGACACCCTCGGCATCGGCGGCATCATGCGCGGCTTGCGCACCATCCCCGTCATGCTCGATATGTGCCGCGATATGGAACAAGTCGCCGGCGATATTACCTTCCTCAATTACGTCAACCCGATGGCGATGAACTGCTGGGCTATGTCCCGCGCCACCCCCATCAAAACCGTCGGCTTGTGCCACTCGGTCCAAGGCACCGCCGAACAATTGGCCGATGACATTGGCGTACCCATCGACGACATCAACTATGTCAGCGCCGGCATCAACCACATGGCCTTTTATCTCAAATTCGAAAAAGATGGCCAGAGCCTTTACCCCGCCATCCAAAAGGTCTACAACGAAAAACGCGTCCCTGATTGGAACCGCGTGCGCTACGAAATCTTCAATCGCTTCGGTTACTTTGTCACCGAATCAAGCGAACATTTCGCCGAATACACCCCGTGGTTCATCAAGCGCGACCGCCCCGAACTCCTCGAAGACTTCAACATCCCCATCGATGAGTACATTCG
>DBCF01000218.1:0-16412 GCA_002292925.1 Roseiflexaceae bacterium UBA965
GATAAATGCATATTAATGGAGTAGTTCATGTCATCAAATACAGCCTTTGATGTGGCCAGCGTGCTTGCCCAAATGACCCAGGCCGAAAAAATTCAACTTTGCTCGGGGGCTAATTTTTGGCAATTACCGGCCATCGAACGCCTCGGGATCTCCTCACTCTATATCACCGATGGCCCACATGGCGTGCGCAAACAAGCCGTCACCGAAGGCATCGACCTCGACAATACTGTGCCGTCTACCTGCTTCCCCACCGCTGCAGCCTTGGCGAGTAGCTGGAATCGGGCATTGTTGGCCGAAATAGGTTCTGCCATTGCAGCCGAAGCGCAAGCCATGCAGGTCAGCGTAGTGCTTGGCCCGGGGGTCAACATCAAACGCTCGCCGTTGGGTGGCCGTAATTTCGAATATTTCTCCGAAGACCCCCTACTGTCGAGTCATTTGGCCGCCGCCTATATCAACGGCGTGCAATCACATGGCATCGGCACCTCGATCAAACACTTTGCTGCCAACAACCAAGAAGCACGCCGCATGACCATCGACACGATTGTCGATGAGCGGGCCCTGCGCGAAATCTACCTTGCTAGCTTTGAACACGCCGTCAAAACCGCCCGACCCTGGACGGTGATGTGTGCCTACAATGGCCTCAATGGCGAACTCTGTAGCCAAAACCACCGCTTGCTCACCACGATTTTGCGCAAAGAGTGGGGCTTTACGGGGGCAGTGGTGTCAGACTGGGGTGCGGTGTACAAGCGCGTGCCTAGTATTTTGGCCGGTATGGATCTCGAAATGCCCAGTAGTGGTGGCTCACACGATGCCCAAATCGCTGACGCTCTCGCATCGGGTGCCCTGCCACAGACGGTATTTGACCAGACGGTGACGCGGATTTTGACGATGATTGCCCAATCGTTGCCCGCCTATGCCGACCCCCGTCCCTACGACCAACCCATGCACCACGCATTGGCACGACGTGCGGCGGCCGAAGGCATGGTGTTGCTCAAAAACAATGGCGGATTGTTGCCCCTCGCCCCCACAACGTCAGTGGCAGTAATTGGCGCCTTCGCCAAAATACCTCGCTACCAAGGCGCCGGCAGTTCACTGATTGCCCCGAGTAAGCTCGATACCGTCTATGACAGCGTGGTAGCACGACTGGGCGCAGACGCTGTCCACTACGCCGCCGGCTATATCCCACGCAAACACGCCATCCAAGCCGACTTGATGGCCGAAGCGGTCGACGTCGCCCGCCATGCCGATGTAGTGATTTTGTGTGTGGGGCTGCCTGACATCGACGAAACTGAAGGGGTCGACCGTACCACCATGGCCATGCCAGATTCACATAACGCGTTGATTGAAGTGGTGGCGGCCGTCAATGCTAATGTAGTGGTCGTGTTGAGCAATGGTGCCCCCATCCAAATGCCGTGGCAGGCGCGCGTCCCTGCCATCATTGAAGCCTATTTGGGTGGCCAAGCCGCCGGCAGTGCCATCGTGGATGTACTGTATGGCGATGTCAATCCCAGTGGTAAGCTTGCCGAAACCTTCCCGTTGCAATGGCAAGACCACCCCGCCCATACCAACTTCCCAGGGTCAGGACAATCGGTCGAATATCGTGAAAGCATCTATGTGGGCTACCGGTATTACAACACCGTCGCCACCCCCGTCCAATATCCGTTTGGCTATGGCATGAGTTACACCACCTTTGCCTATAGCGACATTGCGGTGAGTGCGACGTCGATTAATGCCGATGATACCGTCACCGTGCGTGCTACCATCACCAACACCGGTACCCGCGCTGGTGCCGAGGTGGTGCAGCTGTATGTGCGTGACGTGGCTAGCACCGTGTTTCGCCCGCAACACGAGCTCAAAGAATTCGCCAAAGTCTATTTACAACCCGGTGAATCCCAACAAGTCCAATTTGTACTCAACAAACGCAGCTTTGCGTACTACGATGTCCCCCAAGCCGATTGGGTCGTTGAAGCTGGACAATTCGAAGTGCAAATCGGCGCATCATCACGTGATATCCACCTGACGGCTCTTATCGAGGTGAGTGCGCCACCCGTAAATGTCGCCCGGACGCCCATGCTCGAGCCCTATTATCAGCCACAACGGGGCAACTTTGGTGCAGAAGCCTTTGCGGCGTTGTGTGGCCGTGACATCCGCGTGCCTCGCTTGACGCGTGGTCAATACACACTCAACACACCCATATCAGATATGCACGATTCATGGCTGGCCCGCTTGCTCCATCGGCAGATGTATGCCCAAATTCGCAAAATGAGTGGTCACGATCCCGAGTCACCGACTGCCATCATGTTTGAATCGATGGCCAAAGAAATGCCGATGCGCAGCCTGTTGATGCTGGGGAATGGGGTGTTTACCATACCCATGCTCGAAGCCATCATGATGATGATTAATGGCTATTATTGGCAGGGGTTACGTGCCTTGATTGCCTCCCGCAAGCGGAAATAGATCGATGGATACTGCACTTACTGCCATTGTCACTGCCGCCCAAATGCGTGCTAGCGAAGCCCAACTCATGGCAGACGGCACATCTGAAGCGGCGTTGATTGCCCGAGCAGGTGGCGCGGTAGCCCAGGTCATCCTGCACCGCTTCACCTGCCACCCCAGCGTGTTGGTGCTAGCTGGCCCCGGCCACAATGGTGCCGATGCCCTCGTGGTTGCCGCCCAGTTGGTGCAACACGGCCGGCAGGTGACGCTCATCTGTTGGCGCCGCGAACCAGATGAATGGCTCCTTGCGGCGACTACCGCTGGTGTGCAACACATCATTGATTGGGATGCCACAAACCTAGCACAGACCTGTGCCAGCGTTGACCTAATAGTCGATGGATTATTAGGGCTGGGTACCAATCGCCCACTCGGTGGTGACGTGTTGACCATCGTGCAGGCCATCAATCAACGCCCTCCCCACGTGCCCTGTGTGGCCATCGACCTGCCTAGTGGCTGTGTTGCCGATAGTGGTGCATTGCTCGGTACCGTTGTCCGTGCCGACCTGACCATTGCCACCGGCCCGCACAAAATAGGACTCTGTTATTTGCCTGCCATGGATGCCGCCGGTGAAGAGGTGTCTATCGACATCGGGATTGACCTCGATGCTTTGCCGTATCACGCACTCACTACGGCCTGGGCCCAAGCCCAGCGTCCCGCCCGCCCCCCTGATTCCTACAAGGGCACCTACGGCACACTGAGTGTCTGGGCGGGCTCGGCCCAATTCCCTGGTGCCGCCTATTTGGCTAGTGCCGCCGCAGCGCGGGTGGGGGCGGGTATCGTCAGCCTGGCGACGCCGAGTGCGCTTGCGCCACTGCTCTGGCGCTTGCCTGAATCAACCTTGACGTTGCTTGATGGTGATGTTGTCCACGACAGTGCCGCCCTCACCGATCCACGCTTTACCGCCTTGTTGATTGGTCCCGGTCTAGGGCGCAGTGATGCTGTTTCCGACCTGTTGTGGGCAGTGTTGGCTCCGGCGTGTATCGGTGACCGCCCCGCCCTGCTCGATGCTGATGCCTTGGCGTTGCTGGGGCGTGATCCGCAGTGGTATACCCGCCTCGTACCACAGCGCTATGTGCTGACCCCCCACCTCGGCGAATTACGTCGCTTGTATGGTGGGGTATTGCCTGATTTATTGCCCCATCAAATCGCCACCCACTGTGCGCAGACATGGCAACAAATCGTGGTAATGAAAGGCAGTACCACCCTGATTGCCCACCCCGACGGGCGGTTGTTGGTCTGGCCCCACCCCAATCCCGCCTTGGCAACTGCCGGTAGTGGCGACATCTTGGCCGGGATTATTGCTGGCCTGTTGACACAAGGCTCCTCACCGTGGGCGGCTGCTGGGGTGGGTGTCTACATTCAAGGGCAGGTGGCCCAAATCCTGCGTACTCAGCAGGGTGATGCCGGTACCCTTGCCAGTGATGCCCTGCCGTTGATTCCCCAGGTCCTCAAATCATTGCAGTGACGTGGGGTACAATAGGCGTATAGATTGCAATAACAAATAGGTGGCGCAGATGCCCATATACGAATATCAATGTCAACAATGTCAGGGCTATTTTCAAAAACTGGTGCGGGGCTTCAGTGACCCCGTCGATTTAGCTTGCCCCCGTTGCCACGCCACCAGCGTGCAACGGCGTGTGTCGCAAGTGGCACAGGTCCGCTCTGATGCCCAACGAGCCGAGGCCCTCGGCGATGACCGCATGTTGGCTGGGGTTGACGAAAACGATCCCCGCGCCGTGGCCAAATGGGCCAAACAACTGGGGCAAACTATGGGCGACGAGGCTGGTGGTGACTGGAACGAAATGGTCGACCAGATGATCGATGAAGAATTCGACGGTGACGCGCCATCTGGCCCCAAATCACGCACCGGTGATGATTTGGGGTGGGGGTAACTCATGGCCAATCTGCGTTTCACTGCCGTCATCAACCCTGACGAATTCGAGCAACGCCTCAAAGGGGTGCCGCTCTTGCCCGGTGTCTATATCTGGAAGGATCTCCAAGGGGGCGTGTTGTACGTCGGTAAATCCAAAACCTTGCGTGACCGCATGCGCTCGTATTTCAATATCGGCCAACTATCGAGCAAAAACCGCCGCATGGTGGCCAAAATTGCCGATTTTGACATCATCGTCACCAATAGCGAGCTCGAAGCCTTGTTGCTCGAAATGAATCTCATCAAGCAACATCGCCCACGCTACAACGTCTTGCTCAAAGACGACCGTAGCTACCCCTATATCAAAGTCACCCTCCAAGATGCCTGGCCCCGCATTTTGACCACACGGCATGTGGTAGTCGATGGCTCGCGTTATTTTGGGCCATATGCGGCGGCTGGATCGGTGCGGCGCACCTTGAGCGAGCTCAACCGCTTGTTTGCCTTTCGGCCACCGTTTGATTGTGGCGATGACCGTTTCCAGCGCCACCAGCGCATGGGCAAGCCCTGCTTGTACCACGACATGCGCCGCTGTTTGGCGCCGTGTGTGCCTGCGCTGGTGTCCCAAAAAGACTATCGCCAAGCCATTGAATCGGTGTGTCGCTTCCTCGAAGGCAAAAGCGACGATGTGCTTAAACAATTACGCAAGCGCATGCAGGCCGCCGCTGCCGAGATGCAATTCGAACGGGCCGCCTTTGTGCGTGACCAAATCCGCGACATCGAACAGATGAGCCAACGCCAACAAGTGCTCCGCACCGTCAACACCGACCAAGACGTGATTGCCTTTGCCCGCGAAGATGGCTCGGCAGTGGTACAGATTTTTTATATTCGCAACGGCAAATTGATTGGCGCCGAGCCGTTTGCCTTGCAAAACACCGAAGACGAAGACGACACCCAACTCCTGACCTCATTTGTGACACAGTTTTATGATAACGCCGCCGAAGTCCCCCCCAATATCTTGTTGGCAGAGCATATCGAAGAACCGGTGATTATCGAGAAGTGGTTATCGCAAAAAGGGGGCCACAAAGTCGAAATCAGTGTGCCTCGTCGTGGCGAGAAGCATGACCTCATCGACATGGCCACCACCAATGCCCAACGCAAATTGTCTGAGTTGCGTACCGCTTGGCTTGACAACGAAAAACGAGCTTTGGTCGGTTTACGTGAATTGACAACGATATTGAATTTGAGCGAGCCGCCCCATCGCATCGAATGCTTCGATGTCTCGAACACCCAAGGCACGAATACCGTGGGGGCAATGACGGTGTTTGAAGATGGTGATGCCCAAAAAAAGCACTATCGCAAGTTTCGCATCAAAAGCATCGATGGCGCCAACGACGTCGCTGCCATCCGCGAAATGATCGAGCGCCGCTTCAAGCGGGCCGCTGCTGCTCTCGGCGAAGCCGTCATCTTGTCGGTCAATGATTTGCCCGACGAGAACCAACCCAGCGACGCCCAACAACGTGACCAAGAAGCCTGGGCCTTGTTGCCCGATTTGATTTTGATTGACGGTGGTGCCGGTCAACTCAATGCCGCCTGTGCCGCCTTAAAATCTCTCGGGTTTGGCCATATCCCCACCGTTGGCGTCGTCAAAGGCCTCAAGCGCGATCGTTTTGATTTGTTGGTGCCTGGGGCGAGTGAGTTAATTGTGCTCGAACGCTCAAGCCCGGCGCTGGGGTTGGTGCAGACCATCGACGAAGAAACCGACCGTTTTGCCAAAAACTATCACCGTAGCTTGCGGGCCAAATCAATGAAAAGCTCCACGCTCGAAGAAATCGACGGCATTGGCCCCAAACGTCGCCAAGCCCTCCTCAAAGCTTTTGGCTCGCTCGATGGTATTCGGCAGGCTACCGTTGACCAGCTTGCGGCGATTCCTGGCATGACCCGCAAAACTGCTGAGGAACTTAAGTCGCTGTTGTGATGGTGTTTCGTGTTGTACGTTGCATAATATGATGCCACATATTCATACGGTCTTATTCGTATGTCTCGCACCACGCTCCCTGCGGACGCAGAGTCGTTTTGGTTGATAGTTGCCGATAAATTCTTGTCTATGCGTGATGTCATTTCGTGCTTCGTGCTTTCTCATGTGGAGTGGGTTGATTCCAGCATTCTGGCATTTTCATCAATAGATTAGTATATTATTTTTGCTTATTATGGGCGAAAATACTACAAATATGTGAACTGTTTTCGTATAATTTTTTGCAAAAAGCAGTAATCTAATTGTCATGTTTGATGTTGGGTGATTGCTAGGCGCCGGCAATCATATTGCGATTTTTTTCGCACATAGATGCCTTTAAATCATGACTGATAGTGAAATATCAAATTAACCAGTGTTTTTTATGTACACGAAAAGTTAATAAAATTACACTAATTTGACAATTGTAAGCGTTTGAATTATTATTTTGTAAGTTTGTTGTGAATATAATTAATTTTTACTTGGGGACTATATATGAATTTATTTAAATTATTAGCCCGGGCAAATTTACGAATTTGGCTAGTTAGTGGTTTATTACTTGGTACATTGATAGTATTTGGGAATCGACCTCTGGTAAGTAAAGCTGCCAATGCACCAGCAATCACACCCACAAGCGTGATTGCTGGTGGGCAATCGGGAAATTCACGTGCGCCAACAGATTTAAAGAAAGTGGCGATTGGGGCGTCGTGGATGCTTGGTATTTTGCAAAATGATACGCTTGTATCGTGGGGTGATAATCGGTTTTGGCAAAGTACAATCCCCTATCGCTACAAGGATGTGTTGTTCAAAGATGTGGCAGCCAGTTTGTATGTCGCATATGCATTAGATATGAACGGCAATTTATACAGTTGGGGTGATGCCAATACCTATGGCGAAGTCGATGTGCCCGTGGCAGCCCAAACCGGTGTAGATGCCATTACTGCTAGTGGTAATTTTGCCATGGCGCTTAAATCTGATGGTACGGTGGTTGCGTGGGGGCGCAATAACAAAAAGCAGATAGAAATACCTGCAGGATTGAGTAATGTGACGGCAATTGCTGCGGGTGGTCGCCATGCGCTGGCGCTCCAATCTGATGGGACGGTGGTTGGGTGGGGTGATAATGCATATGGTCAAACATCAGTTCCGCCCGGTTTGGCAGGGGTCACCGCGATTAGTGCTGGTGAAGATCATTCGATGGCCCTATTAAGTAATGGTCGGGTGGTAATGTGGGGGCGTAATACCTTTGGTCAAATCAATGTGCCACGGGGATTGACTAATGTCGTCCAAATTGGTACTGGTCAATACACAACAGCCGTATTGCGCGGTGATGGTTCGGCTATTGGCTGGGGCCGTGACATGTATAACGCAACTTTTTTCCCCCGCGCAGTAAACGTGCCCAATGCGGTGGCAATGATTGCGGTAGGGCATACCAATTCAGTATTAGGGATGACAAATGGGGGGGTGTTGACATTTGGTGGGTCTGCATTTATGGCGAGGATTACCCGTACCCATACCGTGACACGCTATATGACCGCGACCAATACTGCCACAAACACCCGTACATCGACTCGTACGCGTACCCCTACCAAAACCAAAACGTATACCAAAACCTATACCGCTACCCAAACCGCATCTTCGACACCGACCGATACTGAGACCGATACTCCGACTGAAACCGATACCCCTACCGAAACCGATACCCCGACCTATACTCGTAGTAAGACACCGACCAAAACTGAAACCGAAACGCCCACTGAAACTGAAACGCCCACCGAAACGGAGACTCCGACCGAAACGGAGACGAATACGCCGTCAGATACCCCTACAGATACAGCCACCGAAACTGAAACACCGACCGAAACAGAAACAAATACCCCGACGGATACAGCGACCGAAACATCTACGAAGACCTATACGCCGACCATTACCGATACGCCGACGATTACTGATACCCCCACCGAAACTGATACGCCGACTGAGACCTATACTCCGTCAGAAACCTATACCTCGACGCCGACAAATACGCCCACCAAAACCAATACGTTGACGCCGTCGCTGACGCCGACACCGATTCCCGTACTCAAAAATGGTAGCTTTGAAAACGGCTTGACTAATTGGACGGTGGTGAACTCACGGATTAATTTGGGGACTTCGGTGCTTGGTGGCTGTACTACCGTAGATACCACCAATTATGCCGGAATCTGGACCCGTAATCCTGCGTATGGTAGTGTACCAGTATGGAATTCTTCAAAGGGGCCGAAGCCTACTAACGATGATGAAAGCAGTAACCATAGTTCTTTTACCACAGGTAACGTCCCAAACGTCAGTGGAAGTGTGCCGGTGAGTAATGGTTCATCTGCTGTGAAGATGAATTTGGGATCTGGAAGTGGGGCCAATGGGTATCACGTTGTTCATGGGCCTGCGATTTTTAGTGATGTCTTTTATGGTATTACCAACCAAGTAATCACCCTAGACTGGTATTCGGCAGCCGGTGCCGATGACTTTGCTGTACTTGGCTATTTGCTTGATGTCGATGCCAATGCTGATGGGGTAATATCTGGGACTGCTGCTGACTGCAAACAATATCAAGTGCTCGAAACATCCGGGTCGAGTGTCACGGGTTGGCAATTTGCCAGTGTGCTTGTGCCGACGACAAAGTATGGCTATCGCTTTGTTTTTGTCAATGGGACATTCGACAAAACCGGTGGTAAGGTCTCTGGGGCCACATTCTGGATCGACAATATTTCGCAAGGTGACCCACAGACAATTACCTGGGATGTGACCACGGTTGATTACCAGAAAAACTTCTCGGCAAGTTATGTGAGTTCTCCATTTGATGGTGGTAACTTGACGACGACTACGTCTGGTCTGCAAGCCACATATACCTCATCGACACCAGCGATTTGTACTATCACAAATGGTACTACCGTCAATATTGTGGGGTCAGGGGTGTGTACCTTGACCGCGGCCCAAGGTGGCGGCATGAACAACAATATCTTGTGGGCATCAGCGCCGTTGGCGGTAAAATCGTTTAACGTGACGGCGTTCATGTATACCGCGACACCGACATATACACCATCACAAACGCCTACCAACACCCGTACCTACACGAGTACTCGCACATACACCAGCACTCCGACTGATACAGCGACGAATACCGCAACGTACACGGCGACCAATACCAATACGTATACTCCGAGTAATACCCGTACCTATACCAAAACGCGTACGCCCAGTAATACGGCAACAAACACCTACACGGTCACAAATACTCAGACAGCGAGCAGCACGCGTACGCCGAGCAAAACGCGTACGCCGAGCAATACAGCGACCAATACCTATACGGTTACTAATACTGCCACTGCAAGTAACACGCGTACTTCATCGCGTACCCGCACCCCAACGCGAACGCCAACCAATACCTACACCGTTACTAATACCCCCACAAATACGCCGACGGATACCGATACGCCAACCGATACGGTCACCGAAACAGATACACCAACCGAAACGGATACCAATACCCCCACAAATACGCGCACGAATACGCCGACCCGTACAAATACCAATACCCCAACCGAAACACTTACTGCGAGCAAGACGTTTACCGCAACGGCGCTCCAAAATACCTTGCGCAAGGTTGCGGTGGGGAGTGCCTTTACGATTGGTTTGTTGCAAAACGATACATTGGTAACGTGGGGTGATGTGCGCCACGGCCAAACGAATATTCCACCGGCACTCAAAACAATGCGTTTTCGCGATATCGCAGCTTCACTTGCCACGACGTTCGCCTTGGGTGTCGATGGTCGCGTCTATGCCTGGGGTAGCAATGACTACGGCGAACTCAATGTTCCGGTGGCAGCGCAAAGCAATGTGACTGCTATTGCTGCTGGTGCACGCTTTGCGATTGCACTCAAACAAGATACGACGGTGGTGATGTGGGGTCGGAATGATGCCTTCCAGTTGCGGGTTCCCGCAAATTTACGTGACGTCGTTGGTGTTGCGGCTGGTGACCGGCATGTGGTTGTCGTAAAAAGTGATGGCTCGGTGGTGGCCTGGGGTGATAATACTTTTGGTCAAGCGAAAGTACCGCCTAGTGTCACAAACGTGGTTGCCGTAGAAGCAGGTGAAAATCACACTCTTGCGCTAATTGATAACGGTACGGTTGTTGGCTGGGGTGCGAATGACAAAGGCCAAATAAGTATTCCCTCCGATCTGACGGAAGTGGTGCAAATCGGGGCTGGGCGGCGTTGTTCTATCGCCTTGCGCAGTGATGGTACCGTGGCAACATGGGGTAGCCGGGATTACGGGGTGATTGATGTACCTCCCGGTACAAATGATGTTATTGTCGTCGCTGTTGATAATCTCAATTCTGTGTTGGGATTTGCCGACGGGAGGATTATTACCTTTGGCACAGGCAACTTTAATGCGTTGGTGTCACGCACCCCTACCAATACGTCGAATCCGACACAGACGCCATCAGAAACACTCATTCCGACGAATTCGTTGACACCGTCAAATACGCGTACATATACACCAACAATTACCTTGACTGCGTCGAAAGTTCCCACTCGTACCAGATAATTGCATACCTGAGCGTTACCCGCTACACCGTATCGGTGTAGCGGGTATTGTGTTATGTGCGTGCAACAATACATACTCTGTTACAATACCCACGCAAAAATCTCACCCCTAGCGTCATTCCATGCCGGTTGCGGTTGCAACCGCAGCGTGGAATCTTCCGAGGCTTGCCATCTTGGTTCGCGTAGGTATGGGGCGCATTGTCGTGATGGCATGCAAAAGCAAACGGCAATAGCGTGGTGATACAGCAATAACCCATGGGCAAGTCCATCAATAATGAATGTGACTTGTCCATGGGTTGTATATATTCCAATGTGTTAGCGGAAGAGTTCTGCCATCCATTGCACCAATGATTGTAGCGAGGATTGTTGCAAATTGGTGTTTGTTATGCTACGCGTACTGCCCGCTGATCCTGCATTAATCGGATACGGATATGGCGTAGATGACATTATCGGTGTTACTGTCCGTGTACTCGTATTGGTCACTGTTGCGCTAAGGGTAATTGTTGCGGTACGGGTTGGTGTCACGGTCCATGATGATGCGACTCTTGTTTGTGCAAAGTAGGTTGGGCTCCGGATTGCCATGATGGTGCGGGTAATAAAGAGTGGCGTGCGGGTGGAAGTCAGCGTGCGTGTGCGCGAATTGGTTGGTGTCGCCGTTGGGAATGTCGTCGTACTGGCCGTTAACGTCGGTGACGTCGTTCTGGTTGCTGTGGATGTAAGCGTGTTTGTTAGTGTCGGTGTCTTCGAGGGGAGTATTTGCATGCTAGGGGTCCGCGATACAGGTAGTGGGGTCTTCGTGGACACTCGAGTTGGACTACTGGTAAAAGTTCTCGTTGGCGTAAATGTTGTTGTCGCAACACACGCACCTGTGCATGCAGTGGGAATCGCAGTTGCGAGTAGGTGATCAGGTGTGGTGGCATTGTAGATTTGCATGATGGTGTTTGCCGAAACAGCTGAATTATAGACCATTACATCATCGACATAGCCGTTGAATTTGGTTTCTCCCATCATCGGATTCCAGCTGTTATACCCGATTTCGATTGGACCAGTAATTGGCGCGATGGGGGCGACGACAGTGCTGGAGGCTAATTGCCCGTTGACATAAAAACTAATTTTGGCAGGTTCAGGTGATTGACTGGCATCATAGCTACAGGCAAATTGCTGCCAGCTTTGTAATGATGCCACAATGCCAATACGGGGTGTGAACTGATATTCCAATATTGTCTTTTGCGAGAAATTATCGACCCACGTACATCTGGCGCTTGGTGTGCCATTGGGATTATCATGCAGGCTGATAAACAGCCCTGAAGTGGTTCGCTGACTATTGGTTGGGTCGATATTTGCCCGCGATATGACACTCGCATTTGTATTGCGATACCTGCTAGTAGCCCAAAACGACAGGGTAAAACTAGGTGCAGATGGGAGCGTATTAATCACCATGCGACTATTACAGGCTGGGTTAGCGACGGGGATATTTGGATTGCAAAACTGAGCAGCCATGCCATCATGAGGCGCAATGTTGATGCCATCGGAAGTAAAGAATTGCGATACAAAGGCGGGGCACGTACTCATGTCACAGCGGGCATTAAGCTGACTCGGTGCCAAATTGGGGATTTGGGTTTCGAGTTGGAGCTGCAACAATTTGCTTCCGGCACTGATTTGACTCGGTGTGGTCAGGTCGGTGGTTGTGATGACGCGGTTGAGGATTTCGAAATCACTCAACTTCCCCGCAAACCCTGCCATGGTGTCATAGCGCCGCCCGATGATTACTTTGGCGTTGGCGTTGGGTGTGAATGGTTGCATGACGGTATCACGGGCGATGATGGCTTGATCACGCCATAGGGTACGCTCACGGGAAGTGGGATCGTAGCTACAGGCATATTGATGCCACTCGGTATCGCTATACCAGGTGGTACTGCGTAAATCATTGCCGCCGAAACTGCAGTATGGGCGATTTTCACGGTCAAAACCGAAACTGAGATAGCCGCGGACTGTACCCGGAGTGCCGAGGCTCATGAAGACATCGGCACGGTCGACTGCATCACGTCGCACCCGTGCCCGCACACTAAATGGCGTGCTGTTGAGATTGAGCGAATTATTGCTCACTAACTCGTCGCCACGATTATCATTGAATTTAAGCACATTTGCGCCATCAAAAACAGTACCGGGGCAGGCATAGGCAGATTCGCAACTGAAGTTAACGGCGTTTATGGTGGTGTTATCCATGGTGTACCAGGCGACTTGGTCACGGATGTTGAGTGCGCGAGGTGTCATGGTGGGGACAACCACCGCGGTGGCTGTGGAGATTACCGTTGGTAAGGCATTGCCGGGGGTGACACTCGTAATGTAGAGTGCGATGCGGCCGTCATTGGTCGTAAATCCACTGATAAAGTAATTGGGGTTGGCATTAATCGTGTCGAGGGCGTTGCTCGTGCCGGCAGGGTAATTACCCCAGGCAATCGCCTCGCCATTGCGTAGCAGTGCCATGCTTTGCTCGTCGCCGGCAGTAATCGCGACGACGTTGGAATTGGCTGCAAACGGGGTATCGGCTTGACCGACATCGTTGGCGTTGGCGCCCCAACTAATACTCCGGCCATCACTCCGCAAGGCTACGACATGGGAGTCGCCAGCGGCAATTTCCGTAAGGGTTGTTGCGGTAGTCGGGATGTCCAAAATTCCGTCATTATTGTTGAGTGCCCAGACCCGCACTGTTCCATCACTCAATAACACGCTGGCAAAATTACGCCCAGCTGCGATGTGGCGAATGTTGGGTTGGGGTGGGATGGAGAATTGATTTGACCAAATCCGGCCATCGACGGTGAGAATCATGATATGGGTACCACGTAACGCGATTTCGGCAACATTGGTTTGGAACGCACTCGGAATCAGCGTTGTCGTGAGATCGCTCGATACTGTTCCATTTACAAAAATATCATTTCGTATACAACCCCACACCCGTACGGTACGACTGCGACTGAGTGTCATACCGTAAGTATTACTCAGCACGAGTTGATAATTATCGCTACGGCTTGCGAGGCTGGTGGGGATGACGTTGCCATCAATGCAGCGCAATGTTGCCCCAGTTTGTGAGGTGAAACTTACACTGCCATCGAGTGCAAGGACCCCAGTTACGTTGCTGGCAAATGAGACTCCATTACCCGTAAATGGTGAGATAGTAGATGCCGTGCCATTCGCGATGGTAATCAAATTGGTCCGGCTCAGTGCGGGCAGTGCAGTAGCGATTTGGGGGATGAGTGGAATCGTGGCGGTGGCAGTGGCCGCCACACTTTCGGCACTGCCAATCGATTGTGACAAGGCCGCACTAAAGTTGAAACCTCCGACGACTTGGTAAGGGAATACAAGATTACTCGGGATTGTGAGTTGATTATTGGCGTTAAATCCCCAGCCATTCATCGACCCGTTCGTTTGGATGGCTAACATATGATAGACACCACCACCAATCTGCTGGTAGCTACCATCTGGTACGTAGCGTTGCTCATACGCATTACTACCGATAATGACAACTTGGCCATTGTCCAACAAAACGATGGTATTGTCTTGGGTTGCTGCAATGTCAACGACATTGGTAAGTGTGGTGACGTCAGTTTGGCCGTAATTATTGCGTCCCCAGGCTACCACAGTTTTGTTGCGTAGAAGTGCAACCGTATGCCATCCCGCTGCAGCTATTTTGAGCACTCCAGCGATATAGGGCGTGTTTAATTGCCCGTAAGTATTATCGCCCCAACTCTGGACGGTGCCATTGCTCATTAATGCAACTGAATGGCGCATACCTGCGGCAATTTGTACCACAGAGAGATTCAGAATTGTAGTAGCACTTGGTGTTGCGGTGCGAGTGGTAGTATTTGTTCTTGTTGTTGTACTGGTACTTGTTGTAGTACTGGTTCTTGTTGCGGTACTAGTACTAGTTCTTGTCATTGTGCTGGTACTGGTTCGTGTACTTGTACTAGTGCTGGTACTTGTACTAGTGCTGGTACTTGTACTAGTGCTGGTACTTGTCGCTGTCGCTGGCGGATTCAGATTCGTATCTGATATGGCGAACGGGATGTTTGTTTGGCCTGCAACGTTATCACCCCACGCAACCACACTACCGTTGGCGCGTAACGCCATGGAATGGAAAGCACCGGCAGCAATGGCCACGACCCGGAATGGATCATTATTTGTACGACTGATAGTGAGTGCACTGGGAACTGTTGACTGTCCATAGCTGTTATCACCCCAGGCCACCACGATACCATCGGGCTTAAGTGCCACGAGATGGCGATACCCGGCGGCGACTTGAATTAATTGTATGGGTGGTTTGACGGCATCAGGGATGGTGCTGACTGCTGGGTAGTTGCCCCATACACTTAGTACCCCGAGGGCGGTATTGTTTTGGAAGTCGCGAATGGATAAATTCGTAAGCGGGGTGGGTGTAGGGGTGCTTACTACCGCGCTATTGGGCATGATAGCCATCCCAAATGGGTAGTTGGGGGAGCTACTTAGCTGGATGGCGCCGGTGGGTAGGCTACTGGGAACTTGGGCTGACGTATAGGGGTAGGTGATGCGCTGACCAGAGCGTTTGGCGATAGTAAGCCCCCACTGCGCGGTGGTAAGGCTCCGGATGCCGTTCATGCTCGAAATCGTTACACATGGACAGGCACTATCACTTGATTTGGGTGTACTAACGGTATTGCTGTTGAGCACAAGGGATTGTACTGCTCCCCACAATACCAAATCACCATTACGCCGCAATGCTCCGTAGATTCCGCCATGGGTAAAAATTTGCGTCATATTAACTCGTGCGTTGAGTGGTGTCGTGAGTGTGGTATCCCCCCATTGATAGAGGGTACCATTGTTGCCGAGTGCCAACGAATTGTTGCCACTTGCTGCCACTGCAACAATGACGCTCCCAGCGGGGATAGGCGATGCAACTTGTTGCCCACTTGTGCCATAAATGCGTACCTGACCAGCGGAATTAAGTAGGATGGTGTGATTGTTTCCCGCCGCAATTTGGCTAATGTTGGTGAGCAGACCACCACTCGGTGGGGTCAGTGATGCACTGTTGCCCCACATCACGACGGTGCCGTCGTTTTTGAGTGCCACGCTATGATATCGGCCGACGGCAATTTGTACGACGCCAGTTTTGGCGGCTAGGGGAATGGTAAGTTCACCTTTGATATTGGTTCCCCAGCCATACAGCATGCCATTTTTGGTAAGTGCCAGGGCATGATGTTCATTAACCGCGACTTGGGCAATGTCGATATTATTGAAATTGGGCATTTCATTGAGGTGATACGGGACATTATCAGCCAACGACCCGGCCCACCAAATTAACTTACCGCTTTGTCCCGGTAGTGCGCGTTGCGCTGTGGGTAACAAAATCACTGGGGTGTTGGTGATAGTACTGGTTGGTGTTTTGGTTGCCGTCGCTGTATGCGTGTTGGTAAGCGTGCGT
>DBCF01000218.1:16513-34794 GCA_002292925.1 Roseiflexaceae bacterium UBA965
TGGTTTGGGTTCTGGTTGCCGTATTGGTCGGCGTCAGTGTCGATGTAGCGGTATTAGTATTGGTACTGGTTTGGGTTCTGGTTGCTGTATTCGTTGGCGTCTGTGTCAGAGTTGCGGTATTGGTATTGGTATTGGTGAGTGTACGCGTTGCCGTGTTGGTTGCGGTGGCAGTATTTGTCGCCGTATTTGTATTTGTGGCAGTCGTTGAGCTAGTCATCGTTGCGGTGTTTGTTCTGGTCAATGTTGCGCTATTGGTTGCGGTGTTTGTTCTGGTCAATGTTGCGCTATTGGTTGCGGTCGCAGTACTTGTAGCGGTAGGAGATGGTGTGACTGACGTATTGTAGCCAACCTCACGGATAATGACGACACCCGCGACACCTGCACGTCCGTTCCGAATAGTTGATCCCGCTGGAATAGACGTGAAGCTTCCCCCACCGCCACCTGCGCCATAACCCACACCATTATTCCCTGCGGCAGTATCGCCACCATTCCCACCGCCTGAAAATGACATTGGGGCAAGCGCTATCATTGAATTGGCATAAGCATTGCCGCCTGTGTTTGCAGCCGTGTTATTACCGAGGAAATTGCGACCATAGCCACCGGAGCCTGATTGTGGCGCACCTCCGTTACCTGCTGCTGCAATAGAAGCGCCACCGCGATTATTGTTGGGACAACTTGCTGATCCTAATATGTAGTTGCACGGAAGACCGCCATTTCCGCCATATGCGTAGCCAGCTGTGCCTGCGATGACATTGGGTATTACTATGGTCGTGTACGCACCCACAGTGCCAGTTTTACTTGCATTAGTCCCACCACCGCCACCGGCACCAATCGTAATATCAATTAAATTTCCCGCAACGACCGCAATATTTCGGTTGTACCAAATTTGGCCACCGCTGCCGCCGCCGCCACCATTATAGCCACCACCACCACCGCCACCGGTCATGAGCACGTCGATTTTGTTGACATTACTCGGTACTGTCCATGTACAGGTAGTCGTATTGGTAAATATATAGGTCGCGGTGGCATTTCGTTCTATCGTTGGGGTACAGGCCACCGCTGCGGGCTTACTAATCTGCCCGGACGTGGTCAATTGACTCCCCACTGCACGCGGTTGCGTGGTTGGCTGTGGTTGTGGGATGTACGGAGGCTGTGGCGCTGCCAACGCAGGTGTCACATTCAGTACGATACTTAGGACAATCAGGATGATGTTGATGAGTTTATTTGGAAATTGTTTCATGGTAATCATCCTATTTCCCTACGACAGTGGTCGATGACAGCGGCTGATTGTTGGGAAGTGGACTGGCGTTGCTGAGTAGCGGCACAAAGAGTTGATTATACCTCTGTGTGGTATCAAAGGTACCGGTGTAGGTATTACTCCCTGCACTATTTGTCACGGTCATCGTGTACCTATAGCGTCTATACGGGATGAGATTGGTAAATGTGACGGTTTGTGGAATCGAACTATCACTTGCTTGAATGATAGTGCTGTTGACTTGAGTTGAACTCATGTGGTTGGTGATAACCGGGGAATAATAGGTGGTAGTTCCGCCGTTGAAGCCTCCTGCAATTAAGTTTGCGCCATAACAACACACTTTTCCGTTAAGTGTCCGTTGCCCCCACATATAGATGGCCCCGCTATAGCTAATTGCCACACTATTCGAGCGATAGGCGGTGATGGCGACGACATCATCGAATTTATAGAATTGTGTACATGGACTATCGGTATTGAGACAATAACTAGGCAATTGCGTTTGATTCAGATTGTTTCTGCCCCAGCTAATCACCTGCCCGTCTTGCCGGAGTGCCAGCACATGCTGATCACCTACTGCGATTTGGGCGATTTGGTTGGTTGCGCTGATCGGGACGGTCGTTTGGCCATAGTCGTTATTGCCCCAGGCAATGACGCGGCCGTTATTGGTGAGTGCCACACTAAAGTTATCGCCGGCACCAATCTGACTAACGCCCATTTGGGCCGCCACGGGGATGGTGCTTTCGCCATTGGTATTACTCCCCCATGCCGTCAGCTTGCCTGATTTGAGTACCGCCAAATAATGACTCTTGCCGGCAGCAATACTCACTGCTTGGGTGGGGCTGACGATGGTGGTGGCCGCACTGGAGGTAAAGTCAGTGATGATACCAGTATTTGAAAGGACGAGTAAGTGCGGGTTGGCTGGGTCTGCACCGATGGCGAATTGCCGTACGTTCTTGAGTGGTTGGAGAATTCCAAACGTATAATCACTTCTATACGCGCTGCCCCACGCCCAGGTCGTCATCGTTCCGGTATTGTCGAGTGCCACGGCGCTTGCTTCGTTCATGCCGAGTTGCTTGAGGAATACTCCTTGCACGGATGCTGGGATGTATTGTTGTGTATTTGGTGTGAACCACGCAATGGTCGAAGAGTCACTAATAGTCTCAGCCTCAGGTGCCGCAGATTTTTCCAGTTGTACCGTTGTGTTGATAGTGGTTTCGCCTTTGCCGGTATCGACTTGGTATTTAAATGTGGCGCTATCGTTGCTATTGGTGGCCACTTGAGCGACGTTGCTGAGTGCTGGTTGGGTTGTTTGCGGGACGGTAATCACATAGCTATTGCTGATACGGCGATTTCCGGCACCATCTTGGGCGGTAAGCTGAACGGTATAATCACCAGCACTCAGATTGGTGCTGTTAAATTGATATTGCCAACTATAGGCGGCAAATGCCCGATTGGTGAGGTAATTAAGCCGTTGTACCTCTTGGGTCTGTGGTAATGCCGTGATGATAATCGCATCAGTGCGTACCACACGTGACTGACTATAGACTACCGCAATGAGGGCATTGGGTACTGTCGCCGGGGCGATGTTCCCCCCATCACTGATGCTGCCTTGGAGCATGGTGGTTTGACTACTGGCGAGGACGGTGGAATTGACTTGTGCAATCGTGAGCTGTGGTGCCACGGTATCGACATTGAGGGTGAATTCACGCGGGGCACTGGTGTTTTTGGCTTTGTCAACAGCCCACACAACCAAATTACGCATTACACCATCTTGGTTGGCCGTGTTTTTGAGGGCATAGCTCCATGGTGCATTATTACTTGTGGGTGTTGTTGCAGAAGTGATAGTCAACCACCATTGCGTCAAGGTGCTGGCACTACTACCGCCGTTGTCACACGCCCAGAGCTGCCAGAGCCCATTGACTGGTTCGCCGCTCACTGTTGCGAGCATGCCGTCGGCACGAACTGGCACAGCGGTATCGCTAGCTGCATTGCCGAGATTGGTTGTCGCGCTGGTGGCGCTGTCCGTAAACTGGGCGTTGAGGTCGGTCGTCGTGCTCGTGCGACTTGAGGTGAGCAAGGGGATACGCGTTCCTGATGGTGATTGCAACCACAGCGTGATATTTTGGCTGGCTGCTGACGTCGCTTTGACGGTGACGGTCAGACTTTGGACCCGGGCACTTGCGCTTACACCGGTTGGGGTTAGTCCAAAACGACTATAGTCGGCGAATTCTGTTTCGCTACAGGCACTGACTGCTATGGCACTATTTGGAGCTGCTGTGGTTGTGTAGGTGGTGCTGGTGGTGGTGGGATTGCTAATAGTGGCGAACTCACATGCGTCATTTTGGCTGTCACACAGCGAAATATCGGCTTGATTATTGTTGTCGTTGACAATACCACTCACGGTGATATTGCTGCCACCCACATAGGCGCTGGCGAGCAGGTTGGTAGTGATCGTGTTGAAATTAAAGGTAGGAGCGGTCTGGTCAATTCCTGCCGTATACCAGGCGCTCCAGTCGCTTTGTTGATTGTAGGTGTCGCTGGCACGTAGCCGATACGTAATGCTAGAGATGTTCGTTGGAATGGTGATTGGGCATTGCCAGCGACTGCCTATTGCGGCACCACAATTAATTGTTTGGGCACTGCTGTTGCTACTGGTCGTGTATTCCATTGTCACTGCGGTGACTGCCGATGCGTCGGTCACATTGCCGGTGAGTGAGGTATTCCCTCGTTTAATCGATTGTTGGTTGTCGGCTACGATTTGGCTGGGGGCTGCGGTGTCGATACGTTGGGCAGCGTTGATTGTTTCGACAATCCGATTGGTATCAATGCCGGTAATCGTTGTGGCATTTGGGGTCGCAGTATCACTGATGCGTACGGTGATTTTGGCGATGCCTTGACTGCGCAGGCGATCTGCCGTTGATGCATTGGCTTTGTCGCGGTCGATTAGCCCATTCAAGACGATTTGTTGTGTTGTATTGGCCGGAATTGCATTGATTTTGATGACCTGATAATCGCGCAAACCACTATTGGCAATGGAGTGGTAGCTATAAATGCCGCCAGCGACAATCGTCACGATGGGGGTTGGCGTTGCCGCCGCAGTGTTGCCATCAGTCAACCAGACATCACCATAGGTTTCGACTAGGGCATACAACGGTCGCGTTGCTCTGGTCGTGGGATTTTTGATGGTAAAGGTGTATGTGACGTTTTGACCATGACCCGCCACCGGGGCGTTGCTGAGGGTAAGTTGAGTGGCCAAGGTGCGAATCATGGCTGCGCTATTATTGGCGTTGTTCAGGAAATTACTGGCCGCCACACACCATGGATTGCTGGTAAGTACCCCACACAGCGCGGTTGATTCCGCAATGGCTTGTTTGATTGAATCTGGTTCAGTATTGGGATAAATATCGGCAACGGTAGATTTATACACTCCCATTGGGGCGCTGGTGATTGCCGCCGTGATTTGACTTGAAACGGGGGCTGTTTGATTAATTTTGGGGCATTGTGTACTGCCTAGTGTTGCCCACCCATAGCCCGAGGTGAGGGGAGTCATTGCGATTTGGCTATCACTTTGGCTATTGCGTACCGGATTTGCGGGTGGGAAGGTCGCCCATGGGGCAAACACGGTGGAGTCAGTGGCAAATGCGACCATGCCAAGGGGATTGGTGGCGGTATAGCCGATTTGGCTAAACAACAGGCGTATGTCGGTTTGTTTGACATCGGCATCGACGGCATAGCGGTAATCGGGGGTGACGTCTTGGTTGACCCACGCACCCGCAGTACTATCCCAGCGCATTAGGTTGATGCTGGTGCGACTTTGGACATGGATGACATAATCCGAACCGAGTGCATGTGACGGATAGGTGAGTCCATTGGTCGTACTGGTGCGAGCTGCCGTATTGATGGGCAACGTAATGAACGATGCACCGCTAGCAAGACTATCAGTGATGGTTTTGGTATAGGAAGGTGGTCGGTAGGCCGTCGTGGTGCCGGCATTGGCAATGCTATCGAGGTAGATAAACAAATTGCCATTGTAATTCCAGTCGGCACCTTGCCAATTAAACCGCACTGCTTGACTATCCCAGGTAACGGCAAATTGTTGATTGCCGTTGGCAGTGGCGCGTGTATCGCTATCCAAAATCGTACAGCGGGTGTTCAAGAAGCCCCGGTAGATAGGACTGTCGTCCATCAACGTATAGTCGGGGGTGGTGTCTTTGTCGATATATACCGATGAAAGTGGTTGATAGGTGTCGTTTTGGACGCCGTCGGTCAAGTGCAACACCAAGTCCATCCGACTTGCTTCGGTCAACGGTAATCCGGTTCCTATTACGGGTAAGCGTCCGGCGGCTATATTCGAGGTATTGGCGGGGACAGTGGTTGCTACAATTGCAGCGGTGCTACCGTTATTGGTTTTGACCAAGTATTCGATTTGATTACGACTAATCGATGATTGGTCGCTGATGGCGCTCCATTCTACATGCAAATCAGTGGCAATATCAGTTGTTGGTGTCACCAATTGCCCATTTTGTAAGGTGGTATAGGTCGTTGCTCCATTGAGTTTGGCGGTGATAATCGGATTGGTGACAATCGGTGGTGTCGAGTCAAAGGTAATCGTCGCCGTTGTGCTGGTGGTGCGACCAGCACCATCGGTGACGATGAGGGTGAGTGGGATTGATGTCGTATTGCCACCATTTGAACGGTACAAAATACTGACTGGGATGCTGGTGCCTTGGCGGGGTTTAATTGTGTAAGGAATAACTGTATTGGTGGAATTGTCGATGACCTGGATGCGGTATAAATTCTCCCCTACAGTGAGCCCATCGGTAATCGTGGCGTTGATAATCAGATTACCGTTGACTATTTGGTTAAGTCCAAAGGTCTGGGTGGTGAACGTGACAGTGGGGGTATTGGTATTGATGATGACATTCATGCTACTCGTGGTGACAACAGAATTTGTATCTGTCATGCTGACCACAATCGTATAGACACCTGTCCCCAGCACGAGTGGGAATGCCGTTTCCATGGCAAGGGGATTGACACTGCCTGCCACCCACGGTGTTCCGATTGATGCGCCGTTAGCAGTCAGGCTAATGTTCCTGACTCCTGCCGGTGCTTCGGCGCTGACATAAATGGTGGGATTGGCTACGGTATACGTGCGTACCTGGTTGAGGATGCGCACACTTGCTTGGGCTGGTGGTGTCTGACCGAGTGCGAGTGTTGCAGTATATGATGACGGAATGGTCGTACAATTGTTGACAATGTCACAGGCACTGGTGTCTAGGCGGGCATCGCTGATTTGCATCCCAACCAAACTGGTGTTGTTATTCCCCAACGTAATCACAAACTGATTGTTGGTCGCAATTTTGGTTAAATTGGGGGTGCTTAATCGCGTATCACTCAAGAGTTTGACACTGTTGTCGGCAATCCGAACCATCGATATTCGTTGGTCGCTGGGCAATTCAGGGTTGCCACTCAAAATCAAGACAGAATTATCGATGTATGCTGCGACATCTTGGATGCGGTAGGAAGCGAAGTCATCACTTCCAAACGGCGCCTGGCGCGTCAAATGGGTGTAATTACTGGCTTCTATCAACGTGCTATTGATATTGGCGGATCCACTAACGATGGTGTCGATTAATGGAATCACCCGCAGCGTGTTGGTTGATTGGATTGGTGTCACGCTATCAATTGGTTCTTCATCGTCGACCAACAGCAAGTTTTTGCCACTGAAAAAGAGATTGTTGACATAGGCCTGGGTCTGGTAGCGGTCTATGGAATCGAGGCTGCCCACATTATCGATACGGTTAATCGAAACACCATCAACACCATGTGCGAGTACCACGATGTCGTCTTGGATGGCGAGATTGTACGTGTTGTCGAATAGTGCCGTGGTATCAGCGGTACGGGTCGGCTGGCTGGCGTTGGCGACATTGACAGACATTATTGTGGCGGGCGTCTGCGAATCGACAAGCACCACAAAGGTGTCTTGGCTGCCGTTGTTGGCAATCCCCATCTGGGTGACGGTGGCATTCGGTGCCAATTCAATCGGCAAACTACTCAAGAGTGCGGGTTTTTTACCATTGGTGGCAATATCAAACAGGCTCAAGATAGTCTGGGTACTCGTGCCACTGACGATTCGGCTGATGGTGTAGAGCCGTGTCTTGGTGCGGTTGGTGTTTACCAAAATGACCGTACCATTGACTGGTGTGCTGTCGCCGAGCATGGTGGTTTGTGATTGGGCACTGACCATGCGAATGGTATTGTTGATGCCGACATAGGCCACATCTTTGCCGAATACCAGGCTTGTGGTAGATGAAATATTCTGGCTATTGGTTTGGATGAGTTCGGGACTGGTACTCAGCGTACAGCTCGCGTTTACGCCCGTAATCGGTGACACGGTGCCATCCAAAAAGCTCATGCGGGTCAGGAACCACAATGAATTTGCTGGCTGATTGCTCAGTTGCAGTTTGCTACCACACGGGGTGTTGATTTGGGTTGGAATTAAGTTACGGTCATTAATCGTTGCAACATAATTCGTGCTGCTCCCCGACACATTAATGGCGGGGGCTTTGGTGTCGATCATACCGTTCCAGAGCGATCTTTCGCCACTGCTACGGCGCGAATTGCCATTGACATCGATGGTCATACTTTGGATGCTGGTATTGGCTTCGATGTCAGTGAACGCGGGTTGCTGCCATGTGTAGCCGTCGTCGCGGGTGGTCAGTGTGCTGGGACGCCATGCCATTGCCTGTAAGCGGGCAATATCAACGGTGGTGAGGGCCCGCCGATAAATCCGCAAATCATCGATGACGCCAACGAATCCTGTGCCCACCCGGATTTGCGGCAATTGCAGGACTTTTACTTCGTTCAAAGCGAGCGATTCACCGTTCCCGAGCTTTACGATCCGGACTTTTTTGGCTTTGATACCATAGGGTACGGGGATGATGATATGGTCAGTCACGCTACCTGGGTTGTAATAAAACCATTTGGCATTGGCTTTGAGTGAGTTGATTGAGTCATCTGTGAGGGTTGCGTCATAGACAAATACATAGAAATTGCGCAGTGGATAGGTAGTGTTTGTATTGTAGATGGTGATGCGATCAATGGTATTTACATTGTCAGCAGTTGCTTCCAAATTTGTATTATTCATACTAAGTTGGGCAGCCCAGCTAGTAGCCATATTATTGTCATACGCAGCATTACTACTAGTGGGTGAACAGCTTAAACACATTTTGAAGCTCGTGAATTGCACCTGTGCATTTGTCGCTGCGGGCACCGTCGTCCCACTCGTCGTGGCCGATGCCACCATGCTGCCATTGATGTACATGCGCGTGGTAACACCGTCATTGCTGACGACCACCAGTGACGCACTCGTGGTAGATACGGCACTTGGTGCGGTAATCGTCATCGTGCCGTTACTGAATTTGGGTCTGCCACTATCGAGGGTTAACTGGTATATGAAGCCGTTGGCATTACCACTCGCAATGGTGGCGCTCTGGGTTTGGGCAGGGGTAATCCAGGTTGCGATGCTCCACGGTGAGTTGGCATCCGCAAAGGTAATCGCATTGGTGTCGCGGTGCACGATTTCGTCGTTGCCGTCGAACCGTAACGCGCCTGAACCGACATTGCCAACCACACTCGTGAGTGTGGTGTCACTACTGAGGACATTGCTCGATTGATTGAAGGGAGAGTTCTCGACAATTGTACTGTTGGGCGTCAGTGAAGGATTGTCAAATGTTTCGTGGTAGACCGTGCTATAGCCGTAGCTGTAATTGCGCATATCAGCAGGCGAAAGTGCTGTATTGAAGACTGCTACGTCATCCACAATGGTATTGGTAGCGGCGGTGGTGGTGGTGTTGGTCCCGGTATAAGGAGCAACCGCCATTGCGCCCAACCCTAACGGTGCATTCACCCAATTGCCGGTGATACTTTTGCCCATCAATCGCTTGCCGTCGAGGTAAATATCAATTTGTTTGGTCGTGCTATTTGTGCCACGACTCGTGATTATCAACGTATGCCAGTTATTGTCGTCAATTGGCACAATACTTTCACTCGTGGCAAGCAAAATTGCACTCGAATTGTTCATACGCACGGTAATCGCTTGGATGTCCTTTTGGTACAGAACTTGCATTGCTAAGGATGCCACCGTTGTCGGCGCTTGCAGTGATGCAAGTAAACCTGAGGTGGCGTTGGGATTGATTTTGAAGCGCAATGCCAGACTATGCGACACGACCCCCGATGATTGCAAACTATACCCTGTCTGAATGCCGTCTGTCGCTTTATTAAAGGTAATTGCATTGCTGGAAAAGCCATCGATGAGTTGCGGACAGGTGCCGAGGAAGATTCCGGATGTCAGACAAGACGCGCTTTTGACCCCTGTGATACTATCGAGCACTGGATACGTCGACTGATTAATTGGCAGATAATATCCCGCCAAGGAGGCTAATTGATCACTGCCGGTATAGCCATCATCCATCACATTGAGGCGTACTTGGTGACCGATCGCAGCCTGGACTCCACTGCCTTTGCTGATGGACGTACCCAACAAATCAATGTTGGTAAGTGCGAATCTGGAGACCACAATATCGTCAAGATATCCCGAAAAATAATCTTCTTTGGCGGCCGTGGTGGCATTGGATTGTACTGCCCCGATAACGATATCGTTTAACAACGGAGTAGTAGTGCCCGTGGTACTGACGGTGAGGGCTTCCGGCATTGTTTTGAGCTGTGTGCCGTATTGCAAGCTCATGGTAGTGCCGTATTCACTGTAAATGAGGTGATGCCATACATTGGCGGGAATGGTCGCCGGTGTGCTTAGCGCTTTCGTGCCCCGTTGGGCCGTCACTTTGAATGTTGTGCCGACTTTTTCGGCTTTGATACGTAGGCGGGGATTACTTGCAATACCGGTGCTGAGGATGGTGCCAGCATTGGTGATTTTGACCATCAAGGCAATCCCAAAGGTGCCGGTGAGGACCGTGGCCGCATTTGCGATGGTCAGCGACTGATTGATGCCTTCAATGTTGAACCGGGCAATCCGTTTGCTTGCGTCGGTTGTATCAAGTGCCACCGTGGGACAGATCGTACAACTGGTGTTGTAACGGCTGTCACCGCGGTTATCAAAGACACTGGCACCATCGGGAGCCTCGAAGTCGAGGCGTACCCGCATCCCTTGCCGAATGGCAGCCCGCCCATCGACATAATCGGACACGCGCCCAGTTATTGCCTGATTCCCGATGAAATAGGTATTGGCATCGTACGGTGATGGCGATGCGATGACATCTTGGGGCGGGGTGTTGTCGACTTCAATTGGACTATTTTCACCAGCGACCACTACTTCTTTGCTGTTACCCACATTGTCGGTGGTAATAGCACTGACTTGGTAGAAGCCGGACGGGTCGCCAAAGGGTAACGATACATCAGCTACCCATGCACCATTGCTACGTGTGGCGGGGATGGGGAGTAGATTTATGGTGCGGCCACCGCTTTCTTTGAGATTGATGCTGACCGACGCCACGCCACTGCCTGCCACACTACAGCTTGTGTATCCAATACACGGATCACTGACGGTGAAGCGCAACAACAGGTGATGACTATTTTGATCGAGGGCGCGGCTGGTGGTGTAGGTACCACTATTACGAATCAAGCTGACTGTTGGGGCAGTAGTATCGACATAAATCAACGACTTCTGGGTGCTGGTATTGTTGACTGCATCGGCTGCAGTCACCACAATCCCGTATTTACCTTCAACCGGCACCGTCGCCGTTTGATTGACCTGGAAGGTAGGACAGTAGTTCGTGCCACCCACGGTATCGGTACAGGCAGCGGAAGAAATTTCGGTGGTGGTTGGCGCAATCACACTGCCAGTCGCACTGAGGGTACTTGTGATTGCCGTGGTTACCCGTTGCACCGACGACGTCGGGTCGCTGGTCTTGATGCTAAATTGGATGGGGATGCGCGATGTATATTGCGGATTGGTGATGGTGATGACCGGTGCATCGGCATCGATCGTCAGTTCTGCCACTTTGGATTTGGTTAGTGCGTGCGAAAACTGCGAGCGCGCGATGCGGTAGATTTTAGCATCTTCAGATTCACTGGGTGTCAGGCTGATTTCGTCAATGCTGCCATCATACATTTCCGTAAAGACACCGGCGATTTTGCCCACGCCGCCGATGCGTAATTTGTAGCTGGCATCGCTGGTTAGCGTCACTGCACTATCAGATGTAGCACTCGCACCGGTGTCGAGGGTACCGTTTTGGTAGTAACGGAAGCCGTTGCTGCCGAAGCGGAAGGCGATTTGATTCCAGGCAATCGGCAATGAAGTCGTACTGGTAAAGACTTTGGTACCGGCCCGAATTTCGACTTTGTCTGCCACTAGGCGTACCCGCAACGGGGCAATGGTACCCGCACTATTCCCGTAGTACAACACCGTTTGGTTGCCCACGGTCTTATCTGGGTGGATCATCAAACGGACGGTACCGCCGTTTTTGATGTCGTTAATGATGGTGGTGGCATTATTGACCTGGAGCAGCGTGTCTTGGCCATTGAAGGTACTTGCCATCCCTTCCATGCCGAGGGTGTCTGCAACCGGACAGTTGGCGCCTAAGATGTCGGGGTTGGTGCAGTTGGCTGCGTAGTTGAAGCGTCCAATCCCCGCGCGGCCCGGCACATCATCTGGCAGCACGACACTGTTGATTGGCGTGGTGACGGTGAGGCCGTTCGTCACTTTGGTTTGGCTACTACTCAGCGTATCTTCAAAGCTTAGGTTCCAATTGGGTGCTTGCTTGACTTGTGTTTGGTAATCGAGCGAGTTTCCGATTGGTGAAATACGGAATTCGTCTATGTCGCCCACAAACGTTTCGCCGATATTGAGTGTGCTATTCGCCGGGTCGACGTTGCCGTATTTGCGCAAATTGTCGGTGGTAAAAGTTTCGCTTTGTAATGCGGTTAATTCGCTATCGCTGAGCTTGCGTGGCGTGACAAAAATATTTGCAATCGAGAAGTTGTGCTCTAATCCTTTATTTGCTACCGTATAGCCAGTAGTTAATGGTGTGGTTTCGTAGCCCGGATAACTTAAGATAGCGCCTTGTAATTGGAAAATCTTGCTCTGTGTGCCGGCTCGGATGACTAAGCTGTTACACGTGTTGTTACAATTCCCAGAAGGGCCTTCATAGGTCAACGCAACATGTTGCCAAGCATTTGTCGTTAACGTAAAGGTCGTATCGTAATCTGTCCAACCACCATATTGGGTATTTATCGCAAAATACAAGCGATTATTGACTAAGCGGAAATAATACTGGCCTTCGCGTTGTAGTAATCTTTCGTCTCCCGTCAACCCCAGCGGCTTAACCCAAAAAGCAATTGTCGCTGCATTGCTATAGGTCAAACGACCACTATCACCGAATGTAATGCCTTGGTTGGTTTCTGGTATAAACGTCCAGCCTTGTTTGTTTTGATCCATAACCGTTGCTGGTGGTTTGGGGGTCGTTGATGAATAATTGTTCAAATTGGTCAATTGGGGGGATGTCTGGCCCGCGCTGTTTATAATGGTATTCGCGCTACTGGAAGCCGTAACCGGCATGTTGGTGTCGTCGTATGTCATTGAACACATACGGACGGGAATTGTGAGGCCAGAGTTGCTATATATACCATTGATGGCTATAGCTGCTGTGGAATAATTCATCCCACAATGACTAATAGCATCAGTAGGATACTGTGTAACATGAATATGTGACCAGGTATTTAATGGGAGTTTGGTTGCTGATCGCAACGGTGTCTTGGGCCAACAATAGGCGTTGTAACAGGCATAAGCATGCTCGTAGCTGACAAAACCATTTGCATCTATGCCTAGCCGCATCATTTGATTGATGGTGTCGTTGCCGAGCAACCATACCCCGTATTTCGTTGGTTTGACCCACATACTCAGGCTGAACGATTTTTGTGGCAACTGGGAATTTGGGTCGACTACCTTTAAATACGACGCAAATGCATTTGCTGAATTACCAAGCCGGAGTGGTTGATTGCCACTAAAGCGCACGGCTCGATTGTCGCGTCCCGGCACGCCACTGAGCGGACAAGTCGCTACACACTCCAGTTGCAAGCCGGTAGTGAGTACATCGCTAAAGGCAGTACTCAGTGCCGGCTCATCGAATGGCATCCGCAATTCATATGCGGGACTTGACGCGCTCAGTTTGATTTTGCTCACGTCTATGGCAGTACCATGAATCTGGAAATCGCGTAAGCTCCCGTTTAATTGCCCCGAAGCACCACCGATTTCCATTTGGCGCACATTGTTGAACGTATATGCCGCAGCCTTTGACATATAACGCACGCCGTTGAGATAGATTATTTGCGTAGTACCACTACGCACTAATGCGACGTGATACCACGTATTTGCGCTAAGTGGTCTGTCACTTCCGGGGGCTGTGGTAGTACCAACGCCATCGTAATAATAGGTGCAGTCGGTGCATGTGGTTGGTCCGACGCGCAAAATACCCCCTTCAATGCGGAAGTTGGAGTCGGTATTGAGCGGCCCATCTGCGATACCACTGTTGTCACCGATAAATACATTTTTGGCCATAGGATCTTTGAGTTTGACCCAACTCATGACCGTATAGTTTTTTGTGCCATTGAATGTCGATTGAGCAAGGTTCGTACTGAGGGTGATTGATTGTTTGTTGGCACTGACAAATTCATTGCCACCTGCATTGAATGTGGGGCACGTATTGGTGCGGTTACAGGATTGGATGTCACTATTACTGTTCACCACAACTTCGCGGAAATGCAAGGGATTATTTGCTACCGTAATATACACATAGCGTCCGCGTGTGCCCTTGGCGAAGGTGACATCAAATACGTTTTTTGACGCACACACTTGTGTTTGATTCTGATTGTCGCACTTCATGTTTTTCCAAGCGGAAGCGCCACCTTGGGCAATCAGACCGCTTGGTGTGCGCCCTCCCATCGGCTCTGTACTGACAAAAACTTTCGCGCTATCCGACCGGGTTTGACAACAATCGGCGCGATCATAGATGGTGACCGTCGCAATATCGCGAACTTGTCCCAAGTCGAAGTGAAGCCAGGCGTTCGCATCAGCGTTCGTGTGGTTCATCGTACCGAAATTTTTATCCATGGCATATTGCGCAGGCCAACCAATTGCAGTCGATGATTGAGTCGCGGTCGCATTGGCCATAGGATCAGGGTAAGCAGTATTCATGTCGCGATCAAACGGCACGCACAATACAGCCGAAGACTCGTCACAGTTGCCACGGATACGTTCAAAATTCGCATCAGGCACGATGATTTTGTTGCGTGCTTCGACGGTAATCGGCATACTATCGGATTGCGGTGCTTGGTTGAGGTTGATACTCAGGTTGCCAAATAACGCATAGTTTGCCAACGCTGCCATATTGGCGCTGGTTAACCCAGTGCGATACATGCGGAGCAGATCGACACTCAGCCCGGTGGTGCCGAGGGTCAGTGGTTCTTGGGCTTGGGTCAACGCTGTGGCAGCGATTTCTTTGCTGGTACTTTGCAGGGTGCTACCATTAGCCGAATACGCAGTCATACTGAGGCGCCCGCCACCTTGTTTGGCCGTCAGGACATACCACGTGTTGGCTGACAGCGTCAGGTTATCAATGCTCGCACTATCACTACTGGTGGTGACCCCGGCCACGACGTTTTTGCGCACGACGGTAGGTCGACCGTTGATCACTTGGATCTGGAGCTGATTGCCGGTGCTGGTAATCACGCTCGATTGCATGATCGTTTGCGTGCCTGCGACGCTGGCCAATTTGATTTTCAGCATGATCGAAAAATCGTGATCATTGATCAGGGACGCATATCCATTGGGTAAACTGGCCGTGGTGCTCGAAGCAAAATTAATTTCGCTGTTGTTGCTGGTGGTACAGCCGCTACAGTTGAGGGCGACCCCTTGGTCGATGCCATAGCGCGAATAATCGATGCTTTGGGCGGCAGTGGTGCTCGCATTAAACGGCATACAGGCAATTAGACGCGGGTCTTCACAGGTTTTGGCGAGGGTGGCGATGTCATTGTCGCTCAGGGCGAGTGAATTAATCTGGATATCCCGCAGGCTGCCCATCAAAGAATTCGTGGTGGCATCTTTGCCGATGCGGAGTTCGCCAAATGCACTACTAGGATAGGAAATGGCGGTGGTGTCACTGGCGACATTTACCCCATCGACAAAAATCTGGCGTTTGCCCAACATCAAGCGGAATACTAGGTGTTGCCATTGCCCAATCACTAGTCGCGTGGTGGCCGCCAACGTCGTGCTACCAATGGTAAATTGCGGGTATTCGTTGGCGAGGGCTAATTTGAGTACCGCATTGCTGTTTTTGCTCATCACAATGGTGCGATTGGTCACCGATTGATCTTCGGGTTTGACCCACAGCGATACGGTGAAATCTCGGCTACTGATGGCATTGCCCACACTGGCCGATGTTGCCATGTCGGTATTGGATGTAAATTTCCAGTTGGATGTCACATAGCTGGGACAGGCGGCAGTGTTGCTACAGGTCAACACACTCTGATTAGGTGACACATCACTAAATTTCAGGGGGAATGTCGTGTTCGTTTCGTCGAATTTGACACAGAGTTCAGTGCGTGGGAATACACAGCTATTGACATAACTATTGGTTGCGGTGACAGGATTCAGCGCGCCTGGTACTTCAATGATGTTTTCTATTGCCGCGCTGGTATTGGCGGGCAATCCCAGCGCAGTCATTTGGCTGGCTTGATAGTCGTTCTTGGTTGATTGGGCGGTGACTGTGGTATAGCCTTGCATCGACCGCCCCAGCAATTTGTTGCTGGTGGTGATGTTGCTATAAATGCGATCGCCTGGGCGCACAATCAAGTCGTTGTTGGCATTTTCGAGTTTGTCTTGGGCGAGCAGCGCTACTTCTTTGGCGCTCAAGGCGATGCGGTAAATGCTCATATCATCGAGCAGGCCTAGTATACCTGTGTATCGAGTCGTTCCACTGTTAATATACGAACCACCAATATTCAAATTATTGTTGACCGTGCTTTTATCAAAGAGTGTGCCGCTGGTGAAAAAACGACTACTTTCGCTACCGTTAACATAAACTATCACGGTGTTGTTGGCATAGGTCACCACCAAATTAGTCCAGGTGTTTACGGGGATTACTGCGTTGGTAGTTTGTTGGTACGTCCAGTCCACCCCGCTTGTTGCCCCACTCGGCGCATTTGTGGATAGTTTGATTTCTACGTTGCCTTGGACGGTTCGAAACACGCCAATATGCCCTGGTTGCACAAAAATAGTGTGTGGGGCGCTTTGGTAGGTTGGCTTGATCCACAGCGAAAGGGTGAATTGTGAATCGAATGTGGCCTGTGGGCCGCTCCCTGCGTCGAGCTTGTCGTTCCCGTCAAATTGTAACGCAGTGGTATTGGGCAGCCGGACTCCACTGCTAGTTACTGCGGGGCAACTCGCGACGTCAGCGCAGCTAATCATGCTACCGCTATAGCCCGTATTACTAAAACTGGTTGGGTTGATAGGTTCAAACGTTGATTGCACGACGGGGATGAGTGCTTCGCGGACGTCACCTGCCAGACCGATGAGTTCGGCGCTGTTCTTGGCATACGGACTCCAGCCCAGTACTTTTTCCCGCAGGTCGGTAATGCTGTCGTCGTCACCGTCGGCAGTGGTGGGGTCTGATCCGGTCCAGGTTGTCTGCGGGAGGCCATCGACAATCGCATAGGTCACTTGCCAGCCACCGGCAACGTTGCCATTTGCGTCGACACGGACTACTTCTTCGCCATCGAGTAATCCATCACCGTCAGTGTCAGGCATTAATTGGTTCGTACCGTAGAGGATTTCTTGGCTATCGTTCAGCCCGTCATTGTCACTGTCGACGACGTTTGGTTTGGAATATGTAACATTGATTTCGCTATAATCCGAAATCCCGTCGTTATCGCTATCCCAATCGTTGTCAAATGAGTTACTGATTAATTCGGTTGAATTGGGCACGCCGTCATTGTCCGCATCAACGAACACCGGGAATGCTGGTTGCACATTGTCATCTGTCCAAGCAAAGGTGTAGCCATTGTTTTTTTGGCGTAAGCTGACAAATTCGTCAATAGTCGCTGGGAATACGTCAAAAATAGTTTTGTCAGTTTCGTTGATATTGGTGTATTTGGGGTTGCCGTCTAAGGTTTCGATCCAGCAGATGGGGATGAGCGGCCAAAATATAAGTGGATTTGGTATCGAAATACAGGTTTGTTGCGGTACTTTGAACGCTTCTGATAGCCATAAATCGGACATTTGCACATTGATGCCAGAAGTGGTTAATGGTGTGATGTATTCAACGTTGAACGTTTTTTTCCATTTATACGATTTATCTCCGTCTGAATAGTAGTCGCTATTACCAGAATCATTAGTTTGCCACTCCCCTACTTGGGCACCACGTACCGCACTACTACTTAAATCTATTTGATAGGGGTCAAGACCATAGACAAACGATGTTTCGCGTTCGTCAAGATTTTTCCATTGCCAGGCAAAAAACACCGATTGCCATTGAGCAGGGAAGGGCATTTTTTGGATGTAGTCAGTGACGGCGAGTGTGTTCCGATAACTGTTTCCGGTACTAAATCCATCAATATTGCGTGATAGACCACCCCCACCGGTAATGTTTTGATAGCGAGAAAACGGGTCATTTGGATCGACGACAATTGATGCCGCATACGGGCTTAGAAATTTAGCGGCAATTCCTGAAATACCACCACACAACCATTGTCCAGCAGTACTACGTATTTGTTTGTCGCTTAAGTATCTACAAGCAATCATAGAGATAATGTCTAATACGGCAACTATTGCCGCAATCAATGCGCCAACACCAGTACTTGCCATGGCGACCAAGATAATCATTGTTGCAGTTTGGCCAATCATGTTACCGATAATATTACCTTTTTGATACCCATACTCTGCTTTAACCGCTTGCATGATCCCGAGCACCCATACCATTGCAATCATCACGACCACAAGTATCGTGCCCGCTTG
>DBCF01000218.1:34819-39057 GCA_002292925.1 Roseiflexaceae bacterium UBA965
CTAGCCTGCCGAATTCTTTTCCTGCAGCCATTACTTTTATGTCACTAATAACCTTGCCTATATTTTTCACAATGGTAGATTCTGATACAAGTGTGCTAAATTTGGTAATTGCTCCACTGATGTTATTGATATCAATTGTGACAGCTTTTACAAGACTCTCACCGACCTCAATTGCCTTTGTCCATCCCATCGTAGCCATTAATTTGTATGTATCGTAGAAAGGAATCATTCGTGAGACTATTGAACCGGCGATTTTGAAAAACTCTTCCGCAAATGCTTGCAAATAAAATAACGTTCCTTCCATTTCGAATACGGCTTCGACGACTGGAAGTATTTTCGCTACTTGGGTAGCTTTATAGGCTTCATATAATTCGATGGAAATGTGAACGACATCGTTTATTGGTTTAAACAACTGTAAAGTTTGACCAGTAATTGTTACTGCGAGTTTTTGGGTATCTGTTTTAAAGAACCCGCTATCGGCTAACATTACTAACCCAATCCCAATAAATCTAGAAGCCGTTGCTGCTGATTTCAACGTGCCATCCATTTTTGGATTTTGCTGGTAATTTTCATCCAATTTCGCCAATTCTTTGGCAATACCTTTGGTCAAATTCAGTACTTGCAAGTAGTTTGGTTTTTTGCCAAATGGCACAGAATTTGGATCTTGCATGAAAAAATTATTTACGGAGTCTTTAAATTTCTGGTGGAGGCTGGTATCCTTTTTCTCCGGGGATAATTCAGATGTGTCATCTAATACAGAAGAAAAATAGGTGTACGTGTCTTTGATATAGTATCCCCAGGAATCAGTTGCGGTCGTATTAAATGACGCAGGAGTAATCCCGTAAGTGAGTAATGGTGTCGTTTTGAGCAAATACCCTTTCGATTCGGTATGTTGGAAATCCAAAATGATAGAGCTAATCATTCCAAACCGCCAATTATTCCAATCGTTATCACTGAGATTAGCTGGCGTTGCCTCGTTGGTTTTTGCTTGAAGCGCAAAATTCACTTCGGTTTGAATGTCGTTGTCATTGGCTACTTCCCAACGTCCCGACACTACTTTGTAGATTTGGCCTTGCATTGTGCGCAAAACGCTGGTTTCGACATTCGCAAAATCAATATTATTGCTATCTGGGTTAAATTGATTTAAAGAAGTAGTACGCGTTGTCTTTTCCGTCAGGACAAGTGCTGCCGGTCGACAAGCCACACTCGTGAGTGTTTCACAGCTCGTACGCAGGGTTTGTTGATTTGCACAATTATCACTCGCACCATTTGCTTTACATAGTGTGTTGTTGAGAATAGTAGGCAATCTGTTTGTAAATAAATCTTGCAGTCCTCCATCATCTGGGTAATTAAAGGTTGCCACTTTGGTTGCTAATGGATCGAAATTATTCCCTGTTTGTGCAGTGGCATTTTTTGTATTATCAAACAATAGCGAAATAGATTTATTTACATCACTGCCGTCAATCGAATAAAATGGATGCTTGAGGAACCCAGTGCTCAGCAATGCTTTTATTTTTGCAATATTGAGGCGACGCTTTATTGGATTCGTGATGACGCTTTGGGTGGAGTCTTCATAAATCAACGCTGTTTTGACGCCTTTGTTTTCGATGGCAGAAATCCCGATTAATTTCCAATTACCGTAGTACACCTGTAAGGGTGCATTCGTTTCGATACGTTCACTGACCGCACAATCCG
This sequence comes from Roseiflexaceae bacterium UBA965, assembly GCA_002292925.1. Lineage (GTDB taxonomy): Bacteria > Chloroflexota > Chloroflexia > Chloroflexales > Roseiflexaceae > UBA965. Next base: position 36,515 of record DBCF01000218.1, read on the forward strand.
GTTTATCAGAGGGGCATGCGTCTTGGATTGACGTAATTATCCACTGGAGCCGCACACTGTGATTTGTACTCCAAATAATCTGGCTCGTTTGGTATTGGAGCGTTGCGGAATATGAAGTAATGGTGCCGGATTTATCGTAATCTGCTAACAGCGGAACACCAAGGGTTACTTCTGCTGCCAGTCTATTATCGCCATTCAAGATATTGCCTTTGTCATCTTTACTCCAGGCAACACTTATTCCATAGCTGTCTAATTTGGTTTTGTCGAGCCAATCTGGGTAATTTGTTTGGGTGGGGCACGTAGGGGGGTATGTCAATTCACAGGGAGCAATTGGTAAGTTGCCATAGCTTTCAATACCAAAGGGTCCATAATTTAACGGTACCCGTACTTCAAGCAAGGCAGTTGTTTTTACATCGCCATTCGTAGATTTTGTGTCTGTTGCAGTGAACAAGCTACTTGTGGCGTAGGTTGAATCTTTGCCACGTTGGACTTGCCCTTGGGTATCACCACTCGGCCAGTCATAGACTGCATCGTTTGCATACAGTAAATTGTCGTTATTTGGGCGAATTTGGATATTTACGTCGAGCGGAACAGTGCTTGTCGTTGTATTGGTGATTTTAAAATTGAACGGATTATCTTTTGTATAAGTCACCGTTGAAAGCATATCTGGTGAAATATCAATGGTATCGGAAACTTTGTCCCCATCATTATCAAATGAAAGAAAATCTGGTACTCCGTTGCCATCACTATCTGAACATGGTGCAGAAGGGCTGTATTGTTTGACAAAACATTCTTGTCCGTCGTTGATGCCATCGCCATTGGTATCAGGATCAAGAGGATTTGAATAAAACTTATTATTTGATCCTGCATATTGCGTAAACGTTGTTACTTCTGCAAAATCAGCGAGTCCATCGTAATCCGAATCTGCTAATGTATGATCGGTACCTACTTGTAATTCGGCATTGTCATTTAATCCGTCACCATCTACATCTGCAAGTAATGGATTGGTACCTATGCTTATTTCTTGGCTATCACTCAACCCATCACTATCGGTATCGGCATTGGTACTGTCTGTACCAAGCAGTGTTTCTTCGTTGTCTGACAAGCCATCTTTGTCCGTATCAACCGCATTGGAATTCGTGGTGCTCGCATTTCGTGCCAACCGCTGGGTGGCACTCGTACCCACCACCATGCCTGATGCGGTACTCGTGCCTGCCGCTGGTAGCGCAATAGCCGCCCCTTGATTGAACGGAGCAACCAACGGATTGAATTCCGGTTCTGGTGGTGTGGTGGGACTGCTGGGCGTGCCAGGGACCACCGGTGGAGTCTGACTCGCCGCAAGGGTACGGGGGATATTGCTAAAGGGCTGAAACAACATAATCCCAATCACCAAAATGGCCATTGGCACATACAACTTGCGCCGCATTGCAAATAACACCGACACGCTGACGATGAGGAGCAACACCGCAATACACCCCAACAAGAGCGAACGCACCGTGCTGACATCACTACCAACCAGATTGCCAAACATATAAAACGGATTGTGGGCTAATTTTTGCAACGCTAAGCCGGTGCGGGCATAATTGAAAAAAGTCGTGGCGATGCGGGTATCGCTACTGCCTTGTTTTTTGTCGCCAGGCATGGTGATTTGCATCTCGATAGATTGCGGTAGTCCATCACTATCAATGGCGATTTTGCCATTACCATGCGCCAAACGGTATTGGGCCGAATTCGCAATATCAGTCCACTCTTGGTTGTGGGCAATGCCGTGGGCTTCATCGGCACTAAGCAAGCGGGCAAAATGATCGCTGAATTTGGCACCATCAAAATCAAACGCATAGCGTTGTGTATCACTCATGTCACGGGTGGCATTGCTCACCCCGGCGAGGAAGCTCAAGCTGTTGAGTTGACTCGCACTGCCACTACTCGCTGACCGTTGCCACGTCCCCCCTGCCTGACGCATGTAGGTGACACCACGTTCGCGCTTGACCTCCATCATTACCCCTTGGGTGTTGCTGATGGTCAAATTGCTGGTTTGCTGCGATTCGTTAACCGCTCCCTCCACCACAAACGTGTCATGTCGACTTTGCTTACCGTAGTTGCTGGTGTTGGGGCTGAGGTTGGTGATTTGGTCTATTTCGCTACGGAATGCATATTCACCAGTCAACTTGGCCACTTCTTGGGCATTTTTGATACGCCCCAGCGGCGAAAGCGTGTTGATGTTTTGTAAGATAAAGTATAGGCAACTAAACAAAATACTCAGTGCGATAATTGATAAGAGGAGCGTGCGGCGTTGCATTGGCATGATGGTATTCCTCAAAAATTAATCGATAATATGGCACAATAGCGAGCATATAGTCACTTATGTAGAAAATATAGCATGGGGTATTTTTAAATAATAGTGTTTTTTTCGTCACTTTTCGACGAATATGTATTTGTTCATAAAAAAATAAGTTAGTATCATTTCTAATTCAATTCATTGAAAAAACAACTTGAATTAAATTTGTGCACCGAACACATTTGTTTACAGTGCACGTATATTA
>DBCF01000070.1:0-1971 GCA_002292925.1 Roseiflexaceae bacterium UBA965
GGGATGTCGCGCATCGGTTTGGGGACTTCTTGTTCCCAAAACTCGCGGAACTTGGGCAAGTTTTGGCCGAGTGAGCGCAAACGATCGCCGGCGGTGCCGAATTCGTAGCCGTATTCGACATAATCGCGCTCGAACCAACCGGCACCAATTCCGAGGATGAAGCGGCCATTGCTGATATGGTCGAGGGTTTTGGCCATGTGGGCCAGCAAACGGGGGTTGCGGTAGCTATTGCACAATACCAAACACCCGATTTCGACGCGGGTAGTCAGTGTGGCCATGGCGGTGAGTAGGGTCCAGCCTTCGAAGTGGTCGCCTTGGGGGTCGCCGGACAACGGGAAGAAGTGGTCCCAGTTCCACAATGAATCGACGCCAGCGGCTTCGCAGCGGGTGACAGCAGCGGCATAATCAGCGTAGCTGGTATGTTGGTTGGTGAGTTGGACACCAACGCGGATGCGTGGCATAGATATGCTCCTCGGGCACGGGTGAATCTATAGTGATAATAACAGAAATGAAGTCGGAAGTGTGAAGTCGGAAGGGTGAAGTGAAGTCGGAAGTGTGAAGTCGGAAGGGTGAAGTAGGGGCGATTAATCCCTGGCGCTTAGGCATTGATTGTGGCATCGGCATGGTGCGTGGGAGCGCCGGGGAAAATCGCCCGTGACGCAGCAGGGATTTGGGAGAGCCGCAGCAGGGATTTGGGAGAGCCGCAGCAGGCTGCGGCTGTACACAATCAGGGGCGCCGGGGAAACCGGCGCTATTCGCCTTTAATGGCGCTATTTCATGACGCCCAACAAAAAACGCATCGGGGGCAATGCCCCGATGCGTGATGGTCGCGGGTGTGATTAGCGTAGGCGTTGCGCCACTTGGTTGACAAAGGCGCGTTGGTTCCAGCCATTCATGAAGTCGGCGTGGAGCGAGTAGATCGAACCAGACGACATCGCCAAGGTGCTTACATCGGCCTGGGCTGGGTAGTGGATGTGCATCTGGAGTTGGGGCAAGGCCACCGTGCCGGCTGCACAGACCCCATTGACGGCGTAGGTCACGTGGTCTTTGTGGTTGATTGAATCAAGGTCTTTGCCGTTCCAGCATTCGGGGAAGCGGATTAGGCCGACCAAATCTTGGTTGCGGGTACAGACCTGTGGCGTCGCCGAGGCGTTTTGGACGTTATTGCCACAATACCAGGAGACAATCGCCAAATCTTGGGCTTCGACTGCTTTGGCGTTGCCTGCAATCAAAACTAACCCGGCGGGGTGGGCCACCACGGCACTCGTGACGGTTTTGGCGTATAACACGGTCATGTTGGTGGGGGCGATGGCGGTGCTGCCCTGCCACAATTGCGGCGCCCAGTAGGCCGAGAAGTCAGCCCGATTGCTACAAGTGGTGGTGCGATTGGCGAGTAACGAGGCAACGGTGGTGTTTTCGTTGGTGGATGTGTTGCCAAAGAATTGATGGTAATGGCTCATGGCAGGCATGCCGGGCATCACGATGGGGTCAACATTGTTGACTTGACCAACGCCACATTGCATGCGAATCGCTTGAATCTGTGGGGCGGCTGGGCCGCGGGTTGGCTGTGGCGCCTGTGGTCCACGACGCGGTGGTGGCACCGCTGCGGCAACGGACGGCGCGGCGGCATCGTGGATGGCGATGGGGTTGGCTCCGGCGACGCTAATTCCTGCGAACAACAATACGGTACTGACGGCGATGATGGCGAGTGATTTGATCTTCATGATTGGTATGTTCCTTGTTTTGTAATCTTCCCTATCTAGACCATCGTCACAGGCTATTCGTTCCCGAGAAATATCAAGATTGGATAAAGATTTTACTTTTTTCTCGCACAGAAAGGGCGCTGGGATTATCATTTTTTCTCGCACAGAGGACGCAGAGGGCGCAGAGGCATACCCAAGCTAGCGTCATTGCATGGACGCGATAGCGGACGTGCAATCTCTGAGGTGTGCCATACGATGAATGTCAAAG
>DBCF01000070.1:2078-7150 GCA_002292925.1 Roseiflexaceae bacterium UBA965
TGAGGCTCGCACAGAGGACGCAGAGGGCGCAGAGCACTCGGGCTACGGGGATGACCACGGGCGAATAGGGGCGAATAAATTCGCTGGCAAGATTCGCCCCTCCGTCGGGCTTCATCTGGTATGTTATGATTTGCACAACGATATAAAAAGGAGTAGTGCCATGTTGCGGCGATTATTGAGTGGACTTGGGGTGGTTGAAATAATCATTACGGTGGTGATATTGATGGTGGTGGTGTTTGCGATTCGGCAGGTGTTGCAGTAGTACTGGGCATGCGTAGCGCAGTGAGCATGCGATAATGCGCGATAATCAAACTGGTATTGCCTTGCCACGGAGCCGGGTGGCTCCGAAGCTGGGCAATCAGATAATCCCCATCAATCAGATGGCCAATGGCCATCGCCGGTGTACCGCCATGATGCAAGGTCTGCATCATGGCGGTAATGCATTGATCGAGGGGGCGTTGGTGGTAATTGGCGGGCAGGCGCATAATCATCAACGCCCCAGCGTGCCACTGCAATACCATCCCTAGGGCGGCAAATGCCACAATGTGTGGCATAAATGCCTGCTGGGCCCGTGGCGATAATGGGTAGGGCGGTACCACCAACGCCCCACTGGGGAGGCTGGTGATGCCACAATGGGCCATGATGTTGGCTGGGCAAAACACCGTCAGCCCGTCAGTGGCACTCGCCACAATCCAGCTGTGGTGATACCCCAATACCCGTTGGGGTGGCATGGCCACCAGGGGCGTGGTGATAGGGAGCGGCATAAACAGCGGTTGGCGCAACGCGCTGTACAACAGCCGCGCCACCGCACTGGGCGACCGGATGCCTACTTCTTCTTTGCCGGCACGCATGTTGACATCGATGCCGTCGCTGGGGAGCTGGAAGTGCAAGACCACCGCCGCGTAGTGCTGACGCTGGGGTGGCAGTAATTCGTCGAGTAACCGCGCAATAAACCCCCGAGTGGCAATCGGGCGCTGGTTGATGGCGATGATTTGGCGGCGCCGTTGCGGTGCCGCACTAGCGGCACTGGCAATCACCCCACTCAACGTGGCGTCCATGCCGGTGAGCTGGGTTTGGACGGGGGTGAGGTCGCCGTCGTGCCATAACTCGGATATCGCTTGGGTGATATCGCCACTGCCACTGGTCATGAGCGGCTCGTGATTGCCACTTTCATAACGGAACGCAATCGCGGGGTAACACAAGGCATAACGACTGACAATGTCGCCGATGTGTTGCGCTTCGCTATACGGCTGCCGCCAAAAATTGCGCCGGTGGGGGGTGGTGTAAAACAAGCGCTCGACGGTGATGTGCGTGCCTACCGCCCCCGCACATGGGCGGATGTCGTGGATTTCGCCACCGGCAATGCGTAATTCATTTGCGTGCGGCGCATCGATTGTGCGACTGACACAAGTCACCCGCGCGACTGCCGCAATACTGGCCAAGGCTTCACCCCGGAACCCCAACGTCGATAGCCCGACCAAATCGGCGTAACTGGTAATTTTGCTGGTGGTGTGGCGGGTAAACGCCAAGGGCAGTTCGCTGGCAGTCATGCCAACGCCATCATCGCGTACTTCCATCCGGCCGTGGTCGCCGACGTGTATCTGGATGTGGCGGGCGCCGGCGTCGATAGCGTTGTCGATGAGTTCGCGGATGACGGCTGCCGGTCGGTCGAGGGTGGCGCCCGCTGCAAGCTGGGTCGCTGTGAGATTGTCTAATTGATGCATGATTTTCTACTTTGTTTTTAGCACAAATGTTCTAATTACAAAGTATACAGGATGGGGATGTATTTTTCAACGGGGTCAAAGAGATAATTAGCCAAATGCAATAATATCGCCGCCGATGTCGGTATCGCGGGTGTAGTTACTGATTTTTTCGGGGCGATAGATACCACGAGCAGTGATGATGGCAGGCATGTCAATGGCGGCAATTGCGCCGTGCGTGAGTGTTGGGCCGTGGGGCGCCACGAGATAGCGGGGCAGATTGGCCGCGGCGAGGATGTCGATATACGGCGCTAACGCGGCATCACCATTGCCCGATGCATCGACAGCACCGCTTAGCAAGGCTACGGTGGTGGTGGGGTCGAGTGGCCAGGCGTCATTGGTGATAATGAGGGAGAGCTGTGGCATGTCGCGTTCACGGAGCAACATGCGTTGCAGGTAGTGGGCAAACAAACCGTCGCTATCGTAGATGGTCAACACATCGTCATCGCTACACATGGCCGTGGCTAGCCGGGCGGTTTTTTCGTGGGCACGGTCGAGGCGTTGCAGGCATTGTGGCAAGGCCACGGCGAGGTTGTCGCTCTGCACCAGATCACGTACAAGCGCCGGTTGGTTGGTCAGCGGCAAGCAGTCAGGGGCGACGCCATGGTCGCGACACAACCAGATGCCACCGGCTACGACGGCGCTGGCCGCATAGCAGGCCCGATTGTCGAGGGCCTGACACAATTCAGCGGGGGTCTGGTATTGCACGGGCTGGCCCATCCAATCGAGGGCATGCAGGGTGCGTTGCTGCGGGTCATAGCGGACTGCTTGGCTCGCGAGGTGCGGAAATGTCATTGAGGTAGGCTCCTAGATACTCATGGCAGTGCGCTCTGAATTCCCCCCAGGCCTGCCACGTGCCGCCAATGTCGGGGTGACTGATGGCAGGCAGCGCCCGCAACTCCGTCGCACGCTGGCGTAATTGGGTGGCGGTGAGCGCTTCGAAATGGTGGATTTGCTCGGCGGGGTCGTACGATTGGGGCTCGTCGTCACTGACATCACACAGGTAGGCGTAGGTGATAAATGGTTTGACGCCGTGATAGGTGATGGTGAAAATGAGCTGGTGATTGTGGGGCTGTAGCCCGGTTTCTTCGGCGATTTCGCGGTAAAGCGCCGCCAGCGGATCTTCGTCGGGCTGAATCCCTCCTGTCAACAGACGGGCAATATGCGCCGGGTAATAGGCTTTGGCGGCGCACCAGATGTGCCCAGCGGGGCGACGGAGCATCATGCAGACTTCGCCGATGCGCCCATCACGGGTAATCCGCGTCACAATCGCATCATCGATGGGGGCGGTGTAGTGTGGTGGCGTCATTGTGGGCGCCGTGTGAATGGTCTGCGTGTGGTGGGGCGTTGGCCATAGGCTACCCGCCCCGCACAAATCGCCATCACCAAGGTCAGCGGGGCAAAGAAAAACTGCTCGAATGGCGCCGCTGATACGGCATTGCCGAGAGTATTGAAGCACAAATAGCCACAAATCAGCCACATGCTCCAGCGCATTAGGCGCGGAAAGAGCGGTTTGATGTAGCCCAAGTTGTTGGCGATGACAAAAATAAACAACGCGATGAGCCCAATCGCAATCAGCTCGAGCCCGATGGCGTTGTCGGGGGTGGCACCACCTCCCCAAATGAGCGATGTCGGGATGGTGCCACGAATGACCAGCAAATGGAAGACAATCATTCCGCTAAAGGCAGCCATCAAAAAATGCCCGGCGCGTCGTGGGGTAAAATAGTGCATGCAGACATCCTTGCGATCGGATTCGCGAATTTGTGATTTGGAGTGAGATAATGAGTGATGCACCCAAAGGACCGGCGTCGTACTTCCCGTCGATTGAAGCCAAATACGGCCAGCCCATTGCCTATTGGATGGAGGTATTACAAGCCCTTGGTCCTATCAAACACATGGACATGGTGGCCCACCTCAAGCAAACCTATGCCATGGGGCACGGCCACGCCAACGCCTTGGTGGCCTACTTCCGCCAACAACAGGGGCTATAAGCCTAGCCAGCCCGGGTGCCATTGGGCACCGGCTGCTCGGGGGTGGCCAGCACGGGGGTGATGCCATCGGCAAACCCGATATCGAACAACATGCCTTCGGACATTTCGCCGGCCATTTTTTTGGGGGCGAGATTGACGATAAACAACGCCTGTCGGCCCACAAGTACTTGGGGGTCGGGGCGTTCTTGTTTGATGCCGGCCAAAATATTGCGGGTATGATCACCAAAATTGACCACGAGGCGCATCAGTTTGTCAGATTTGGCGACTTCCTCGACGCGCTCGATGGTGCCGACGCGGATGTCCAGTTGGTCGATGACATCAAAGGTGGTCAGGGGTTTGATAGGTGCTGTGGGCATTTTGGATAGTTCCTTTGTCGTGAGTAGTGATAATTCGGCAACACAAGTCATGCGGACTGCGGAGGGGCACCGTGGAGTTGTATTTGTAAGATATTCACCGCCGCCCGCATATATTTTTTCCAAAATAATACCATCAACAACCACAATACGGGTACTGCCAGCACCGAACGGGCATGGTAGGCGTATTGCCAGCTGATGAGGGTGCCGTTGGGGGTGCTGGTGCAGTGCCAAGTGGCGGCCCCTTTGGTGACGAGCAGGCGCAACACGCTGGTGTAACCGGTGACGGTATAGCCAAAGGTGTGCGGGAATTGGTAGTTGTCGAGGGTCTCGCTAGCAGTACTCTGGTCTGACAAGACGATGGTGCGCGTCTGGCCGACCGCATCCCAATCACCCGTCTGATTGCGTACGGCCGTCACAGCCGGCAACGGACCGGCGCCCCGGAAGACGGCAGGGACGTTCATGCCGGTCAAATGCCGGAAGGTGGTAGGAACATCGGTGGGCACTGTGGCGGTGACAGTGGTGGCAAAAATCGTCATGGCGGCTCCTCTACGAGCGGATCAGGCCCACGCGGCGCAACAACGGCAACATGGGGGTGGCGTCCCATTGCGCCAAGGGTTGATTGGGGTGATGCGAATCAGATCCGCCGCTGATGAGCAAATGGTGTAATTCGGCTTGTTGTTGCAAAAACTGTATCTGGGCGGGGGTGTGTGCCGGGTAAAAGACTTCGAGGCCGTCGAGACCAATCGCCACCATGCTGGCGATGTCGGCGGCATCGGCGGGGATGGCATAGACCCCTTTGCTCCGCCCTGGGTGCGCCAGCACTGCCACCCCGCCGGCCTGATGCGCCACCGCGATGACTTCGGCGACACTGGGGGGATTGTATGATCCGCTCCGTGCCAACAAAAAGCGCATGCCGGCGGCTTCGTCGTCGCCATCGACGCGCTCGGGGAGCTGATTGTGGCGGG
>DBCF01000070.1:7260-9206 GCA_002292925.1 Roseiflexaceae bacterium UBA965
CGGCGTTGCGGGCATCGACAGACGCACAGAGTGCCAGCACGGCGGGATGGTCGGGGTCGATGCCGTACATCAGGGTATGCCAGAGTTTGCCGCCGTGGGCGCTGTCGATTTCGCAGCCTGCCACAAAGCCCAGCCCTGCTTGGTCGGCGGCGGCCCGCATGGCACTGACGCCGGCGGTGGTGTTGTGGTCGGTGATGGCAAACACCGCCAGCCCCGCAATCCGCACGGCGGGGATGAGCGTGCCGGGGCGCCAGCTGGAATGATGGGGCAGGGCGTCAGAATGGATTTGCAAATCGATACGCATGGGCATCCTTGTGGTGTGATTATTTTGTGAAAAAACGTGGGGCGCGCCGTGTTATGCCACTTCGAAATGGCGCAACAATTCGTAGTAATCGCTGACAATCACATCGGCCTGGGCGTAGGCTAGTTCGTCTTTGGTGTGGGTGGTGGCGATGGCCACGGTATACATGCCAGACGCCCGTACGGATTGGAGCCCGGCGAAGCTATCTTCGACGCCGATGCACTGGGCGGGGGCGACGCCGAGGCGGCGGGCGGCTTCGATGAAAATATCCGGGGCTGGTTTGCCGTGCTTGACTTCGCTGCCGAGGGTGATGGTGGCGAAGTATGTGGGTAAATTGAGGCGGTTCAAGGTGGGGGCTACGTTGCCGTGAGGGGCCGAGGTGGCAATAGCCGAGGGCATATTGTTGCTGTCGAGGTGCACCAAAAAGTCGTGTAGGCCGGGGACGGCGTGCACTTGTTCCATCAAGGTGCGGTAGAGGTTTTCTTTTTCGTCGGCATAGCGCTCGAGCTCTTCGGCATGCAGGTCGCGGCCAAACAAAATCGGGAAGATTTCGCTGTTGCGTTTGCCCGACAAACTAGCAGCGACGGTTTCGTCGGGGATGGGGATGTCATATTTTTGCATAAAAATATCAAAGGCTTGGCCATGTAGGTGCATATTGGGGGTCAAGGTGCCGTCCATATCAAAGACAACGGCGTGAAAATCGTTGAGACGTGGCATGCTAGTTCCTTTGTTATTTGAGATGCGGATGTTCTTTGACCAATTCGTCGAGCCGGAGTGAAAGGACGCGGGAGGCGCTGTCGTCACCCATTGACACGCCATAAATCGAATCTGCTATTTCGATAGTACCACGGTTGTGGGTGACCACAATAAACTGCGAGGTGTCACGCAAATCGGCGAGGGCGGCCCGGAAGCGGGCCACATTGGCTTCGTCGAGGGCGGCATCGACCTCGTCGAGCACACAAAAGGGCGTCGGTTTGACTTTGAGGATGGCAAACAGCAACGCCGAGGCGGTGAGTGAGCGTTCGCCCCCCGACAGCAAGGCCAGGTTTTGTTGGCGTTTGCCAGGGGGGCGGGCGTTGATTTCGATGCCGATATCGGCCAAGGCCCCACCGTCGCCCTGCTTGACCAACTCGAGGGTGGCACTACCGCCGCCAAACATGATTTGGAAGGTGAGGGCAAATTCACGGGCGACGGCGCCGAAGGTTTTTTCGAAATTGGCACGCATGGTGGCATCAAGCTCGGCGATGAGCTCGGTCAAACTACCCGCGGCGGTACGCAAATCGCCTACTTGGGCGGTGAGAAAGGTATAGCGCTCGTTGGCCTCGTCGAACTCTTCGAGCGCCAAGGGGTTGACCGGCCCGAGGCGTTGCAACTGGGCCCGCAAGGCATTGAGTTGCTGGTTGAGGGTGGCTTCGTCGCCGTCGATTGGCTCGTTGCTGGTAGTCAAAACGGTGAGGTCGTAGCCTTCGCTCTGGGCCCGTTCGATGAGTACATCGACGCGGTCGCTGGCCCGTTGCAGTTGCAAGGCGGTACGACTGGCGTCGGCTTCGGCATCGCGCAACTGTTGGCTGAGGGCTTGTTCTTGGCGTTCGTGGCCGGGTAATTCGGCTTCGGCGGCGCGCAACTGGGCCTCGCGGGGGGCGAG
>DBCF01000070.1:9292-11189 GCA_002292925.1 Roseiflexaceae bacterium UBA965
TGGCCAGCGCCGTGCGTTCGCGGTCGAGCTCGGCGGTGCGAGCGTGGCGTTGGTGTAGGGTGGCCTCGAGGCTGGCGAGGCGTTGCTCGCTGGCGTGGATGGTGGCCATGGTAGCGCGTAGCTGGCCTTCGGCGTCGGTGAGCTGTTGCTGGGCGGCGGTGCGGCGATCTTCGTCGGCGTAGCTCTGTTCGATGAGGGTTTGCTCATCTTTGAAGGACTGGTCGAGGGCAGTGCGTTGCTGTTGTTGTTGCACCGCCAAATCGAGGAGTTCTTGGGTGAGCAAGGCACGTTGGCTACTGGAATCGCGGTGGCGGTCGCCGGCGTTGCTGGCCTGTTGATTCACCAACGCCACATCGGATTCGGCTTTGTTGTAGGTGCGTTGGGCGGCTTCGCGTTGCTGTTGCAGGGTTTGTAGTTGGCCTTGCACCACTTGGCGCTGTTGCTCGTGTTGGCGCAGGGTTTGTTCGGCGAGTTGGAGCTGACTATTGCTGCGGGCGGTGAGACCGGCGAGGCGGTCGACTTCGGCCTTGGCGGTGGCGATTTCGCCGGGCAATTCACGCACATCGCGTTCGCGGCGCAAGGTGCCGCCGTCGCGTACTTGGGCGCCCCCGGTGAGCGAACCGCCGCTACTGACCTGCTCGCCCCCGACGGTGACGATTTGCCAGCCTCCGCCGATGCGGCTGATTTCGCGGCGTGCCACCACCAAATCGGCCACAATCAAGGTGCGGCTGAGCAGATAATCGACCACTTTGGCGTAACGGGCTTCGCTCTGCACCAAGGCAGCCGCCACGCCGATGACGCCTTCGCCACTAGTAGGGGCACGATTGTCGCCGCCACTACGGATGGTGTCGAGAGGCAAAAAGGTAGCCCGGCCTTGACCGCCCTTTTTGAGGGCGGCAATGGCCGCCTCGGCATCATCCCAATTGCTGGTGACGATGTGTTGCAAGCGGGCGCCGAGGGCGGTTTCGATAGCCAATTCGATATCACTCGGTGCACTAATGATACTCGCCACCAACGCAAACGATTTATTGCTCCGTTCGGCCCATTCCAAGGCCGCCTTGACCCCTTGTACCACGCCGCCATGACTGCGCTGGATTTGCAGTAGCGCTTGGTAGCGCGAATCGAGCTGGTTGAGGGCGCGCCGGGCGGCGGTAAGGGCTTCTTCGTGGGCGGCCCGTTCGTTGCGGATGGTCTCGATTTGCTGGCGGGTGGTGCTGATGGCGGTTTGGGCAGTGGTGAGCAAGGTCTGGTGCTGGCTGACGGCGTCGGTGGCCTGTTGCAATGCGGTGCGCTGGCTGGCCAGGGCGGTTTCGGCGGTGCTCACCAGCTGTTGTTCGTTTTGTTGGGATTGGCTGAGATTGGCGAGCAACTCGTCGAGGCGTTCGACTTGGCGTTGCCGTTCGCGGATGGCTGCCTGGGTGGCGGCTTCGGCGCGTTGGGCGGTGTCGACGGCTTGGCGCAGGGCGCGGCGTTGCTCGTTGTAGCTGGCGCGGGTGGCATCGATGGCCCGTAGGCTGGCATGGATGTCGTCGCGGGTTTGTTGTTGGCCGGTGCGGGTGGCGTGTAATTCGGCGATTTGGGTCTGCAGGGTCTGGTGTTGGGTGGTGGCTTCGTTTTGGCTCTGGGTGAATTCGTTGGTACGGGCGGCTAGGGCTTTGGCGCGCTCATCGGCCACGGCAATCGCCCGTTGCAGGCTTTCGGCGCGGCTGTGTAAGCGGCTGCCCTCGGCATAGACGGTGCTTATTTCTTCGCGCAGGGTGCGAATCTGCTGGCGGATGGTGCTGATATGGCTGTTGCACTGCTGGAGTTGTTGGGTAATGCTGGCAACGTGCTGGTGGGCGGTTTGGTCGCTATGGCGGGCGAGGTCGATGTGGGCATTGGCTTGGGCGTGTTGTAG
>DBCF01000070.1:11264-14967 GCA_002292925.1 Roseiflexaceae bacterium UBA965
GCATTGGCTTGGCGGCGCAGGCTGCGTAGGCGGGGCTCGAGCTCGCTGATGACGTCGTCGCAGCGACGCACGTTGGTGTCGGTCTCGCGCAGGCGGCGCATGGCGTCGTTGCGGCGTTGTTCATGCACACTAATATCGGCGGCATCTTCAAACAAACGCCGGCGCTCTTCGGGGCGCAAATCGAGCACATTATCGACCAGGCCTTGGTTGATGATGGTGTACGAACCCCCGAGGGTAGCGGTCGCTTCTTGGATGTCGCGCAAGCGCACTTTGGCTTTGTTGATGAAATATTCGTGTTCGCCCGAGCGGGTGCTCCGGCGGGTGATGGTGACGGTGTCAAAGGCCAGGGGCAGGGTGCGATCGCTGTTGTCGATGGTCAGCGATACTTCGGCGAAGCCGGCCGGGGCGCGGCGGGGACCGCCACCAAAGATGAGGTCTTCGGCTTTGCGACTACGCAAGGTGGAATAGCTTTGCTCGCCCAGCACCCAGCGCATGGCGTCGACCACATTGCTTTTGCCACTGCCGTTGGGACCGACGATGGCCGATACCCCCGGGCGGAATTCAAAGATGGTCTTGGTCGCAAAGGTTTTGAATCCTTGGATTTCGAGTCGCTTTAGATGCACGCAACCGCCTCACACAGATTGATAGGGATATTATAACCCGGATGGCAGACGTAGGGCGAATAGAGCGAATTTCATTCGCTGGATTATTCGCCCGTACGTGTTTCGCGCCGGGGGGGTACGCCGTGGGCGCGTGGGGGCATGGCATGACGCCCCTACAGGGCTATCGCATGACGCCCCTACAGGGCTATCGCATGACGCCCCTTCAGGGGTGGGGCATGACGCCCTGTGCGGAATGACGTTGGGTGCGTATGAAAAATATGCAGTGAATGAGAAAATATCTCTTTTGATGTTGAAAAATCGTAAATGTTGATATAATACATACTACAAAGGAGTACAAATATGTTAATTCGCTTTGCTGTACAAAACTGGATGTCGTTTCGGGATCTGGCCACATTATCGTTGCTCGCCTCGCGGGAACGTCAGCATGGGCAACGCGTCGCCCGGGTGCCACGGCATCGGCTCGGCGTATTGCCGATTGCGGCAATATATGGTGGGAATGCGAGTGGTAAAAGTAATTTGTTCAAGGCCTTGGCTTTTGCTAAGCAATTTATTGTGCAGGGTACACAAGTTGATCAAGTCATCGCAGTCTATCCATTCAGGCTTGATTCTCAGACGCAACAAGCAGCCAGCGAGTTTGTGTTTGAGCTATTGATTGGTGAAAAAATCTATGAATATCGTTTTGCGGTGAGCTACCAGCAGGTAGTCATGGAGCGTCTGACGCTGATGCGGGCCACGACGGAGCACGTGATTTTTGAGCGTCACAAACAAGATGTCACTGCAGTCCACGTCCCTGACAGTGAGGCATCGTTTTGGAAATTTATCAAGCAGGCAATGCGACCCAATCAACTTTTGCTGACCACGGCGATACAGCTTCAGCATGCGCCGTTTTTGCCGATATATCACTGGTTTCGCGATACGCTATTGTTGATTTCCCCCGATACCCGATTCGGTGATAGCGAGCAATTTTTTGACAAGCAACACCGTCATTTTGACCAGATGAACCAAATTCTGCGGCTACTCGACACGGGGATCCACGAACTGGCTGGTCAAGCAGTGCCGTTACAACTCATCCCGTTGCCCGATGAGATTAAATCTAAGTTGTGGAGCGACATTCCCGAGGGTGCCACGGCTCGAATCATTGACCCAGGCAGCTCGGAACGCATCATTGTGACGCGTCGGAACGGTGAGCTGACCGCCCAAAAAGTCGTGGCCATGCACGAGCGTGTGGATGGTGGCTACGAGGCTTTTAGTATGAGCCAAGAGTCGGATGGCACCAACCGCATCATTGATTTGTTGCCGGCTATTCTCGAGGCTACCGACCACCACACGCCACATGTGGTGGTGATTGATGAGGTTGATCGTAGTCTGCATACGCTGATTACACAACACGTGGTGCAGCACTTCTTGGCAAGCTGTACGCCACAGACCCGATCGCAATTGTTGCTTACGCTCCACGACGTGTTGTTGATGGACCAACACACCTTGCGGCGTGATGAAATGTGGCTGACCGAGCGACAGGGTGATGGGGCATCAACGCTGATTGCATTGAGTGAGTATGCCGGTCTGCGTGACGATACCGATATCCGCAAAAGCTATTTGCAGGGGCGGTTTGGTGGGGTACCCAAAGTGTAAGGGTGATTAGCGTTATATTACGCGTGACAATCTGTCGCTCGCCGTAAAGTATGCTGAACTTTAAGATCTATTTCCCAACACAAAACGTGCCTGTTCGCGGCGGAGCATCTCGTATGGTGTGATGACGGCGATATTTAATCCAATACAGACGTTGGGAATTTTTATTCGTTTTGTTGAGTTCGCTGGTATTTCGTGAGTGACCACGATATGTTGGCCTGCCAAGGCATGACTAATCAGGTAGAAGTCCGCCACTTGAAAAAATGTATTAATGGCAGCCGGTTCGTACTGTTGTTGTACTACCCAAGTACTCACGGTGCTTAAATGGGTGAGTACATTCGTATTTGTTTGGATGAATAAATTGGTGCCGTGCTGTTGTTTCCAAGTAGTCAATTCATCACTGCCAGCATCGAGTTCGTCTGCTACTTTATCGATACTGAATAGACGACCCTCAGCGTTTTTTTCGAGCAACCATTGCCAAAACGCCGGGCAAAAATCGAGCCCATAGTGCAGATTTTTTGCTTGAATAAACACATTTGCGTCTAGTAGATAGGTCATTTAATCACCGCTAATTCACGGGCCGCTGCATAAAAAGTCGCTGTTTTGCGCACACCAAGTAGTCGGAATGCCTCTTGAAATAAGGTGTGACCTTCAAGTGTGCTCGATAGTACGGCACGGGCAAAACGTGCGCTCGTGCGTGTTTCTAACGTGCGATAAAAATTACCACCACCGCCAGTTTTTTGTCCGTTTTGGATACGTGTGAGTTCATCGTGGTAACTATTCCACAATGTAGCCGTGTCAATGAAGCCCGCATCATACAGGCGGCGTAATGCGACTAATGTACTCACTTTGAAGTGTTGTGCTAATCTTTGAATTTCGGCGGTGATTTGGTTGTGATTAATCTGGTATTTTTTGACCATGGCCAACGGCATAAGTAGCTCAGCTGCCACGGCGTTACACCAGCGTTCGCTGTCTGATTTGGTCGTCTGCACAATGGTAGCGTTAGAAATACCACTTTCGCCTAACCAAATATGGGCGAGTTCATGACCAATAGTAAACATCTGTGCCGCTTTGCTATCGGCAGTGTTTATAAAAATTAGTGGTGCGAGTGTATCTGCGAGTGCAAAGCCGCGAAACTCTTCTACTGAGAGTTTGCGGTGACTATTGCTGCCGACAATACCACTCGCCATCACAAGCATCCCCGCCTGATCTGCATCTTGTATGAGTTGCCGCAGGGCATGCGTCCATGATGGTTGTTGTTGGCGTTCTGCGATGTTGATTGCGAGGATTTGTCGCATTGCGTGGGCCACATCCTCTGGTGCATCGTTGATGGTTGCGCTGCCCACAAAACTACGGGTTGGCAATGTATGCATGCGTGCATACTCACGAAACCAATCTTGGCGCTGCTGGCACAAGTAAATAGTGTCAAGCAGATTGGGACTGTGGCGGGG
>DBCF01000070.1:14988-24501 GCA_002292925.1 Roseiflexaceae bacterium UBA965
AATCATGCCCGCCTATGGTGCGAAAATCCGCAATGGGTAATGGCTCGTTGGGTGGTGTCGGTAAAAAAAGATACCCTACGGCCACATGCACCGTGCGTGCAAATTCTTCAAGTTGGTGCAGGGTTGGTTGCACCGTCCCGGCCTCCCATTCGGCTAGTTTGGGGAAGTGCTTGACCAACATGTTTACATCAAGCCCAGCGCGTTCACGCGCCCAAATCAGTAGTTGTGGGTTAATCGGTACTCTCGTCATTTCGTTACTTTTCTGCGCAATACATACACTTGCTCTGGCATCTCTTGGCCGATGATAATGATAGCTCCGACAATTACCTACGGCGCGAAATACACTTTCACCACGAACACTGATTATTATTTTACCGGTTTTGTCAATTCATTACACAACCAGACATGCCATCAAGATCTATGCACCCGAACAGACATGACCATATGCGCTGGATTGGTGCAGTGCAACGACGACATCCTCGTTAGATATGTGCGTCGTTTGGGTGGACATCAGCAAGTGACATCAGGGTGTATCGTGGGCGACCACGACCAACATACAAGGCGGTGAGTTGTACTGTCACTGGCTTGTGGAGCCAATTGCGATTGAGGATATCGGGGTCTTCAATTGCGCTATTTATTTTGCCTCTGAGTACTTCTGTGTATTCACTGTGGACGAATTCAAACGTCCTGCCCATGGGTAGGATTCCTTTGATTGCGGACCACCGGTTTACCACGAAAAGTCAGCCGCACTTTTGGATTAGGTTGCATCGGCACGCTATCTAGGGCGGCTTTGGCATTGTCGAGGCGCGCCATCAGGCTCATGCGCTCAATGAGATTGTCGGCTGGAATGTCTGCCAACAGGTCTGTGAGTGTGTTTATTTCTGATGCAATATGCAGATAATCGTTAGTCATGATGACCACCTCCTGCAACTTATAACTGTGTCCGTGCATGGGCATCTGCGATGGGATTGAGAGCAACTTGCCCAAATCCCTTCCATGTACCATTCCGCCGATGCGACCACATGCTGTACCAATAGGTGATGTTTTTGATGTGCCACGTGGTCATTGGCTGACCGATCTCAACGAAGTATGCGTCTATTGTATACCGTGATTTGTTATGGTTTTGGATATTTGAGTGTCATAGGAGTTCTAAATTATTTGCCTTAGTATTCAGAAATGACTTTTTGGGCTTCGTCTTCATACTCGTCTGCCAGATTCTTTAAAACAGTAGCGAGTCGAGAATAACCAGCATCTTCGACATCATCTGATCTTTGTCTGTAATAGACTGCAAGTTCTCGTTCAGGTTTACCAGTTGGATCTACGATATGCACTCCACGAGAGTTATATAATTTAGCTGTGAAACTACGACGTAAAATATTATTACCTGGAACATTGAGCACTTCTGCAACAGTCCTATGAATCCATAGCCCATCTGGGTCACGTGGTGCATATATGAGTATGCCTCCAATTATATTAAGAGCGATGTCTAGGTGACCAGTTTTCTCGCACAATAGTTGAGTCTCTGCCAACCATTTACTGAATATATCACTATTAAATACCTTTTCATGTGTTGTACCCGGACAAATAGACCACTTATTCAAGAGAAGGTAACCATTTTGTGCAATGTTTATTTCTTTGTTGGATGATTGCCCTTCAGATGTCTGGTTTTTTGTTGATCGAAATACCAAACGGATAATCTGGTTGAAAAAATTTGGTTGAGTTGCTAAATCTGTCTCAATAAATAGGGGTTTAATCTCCATTGAATTATCTATCAATTGTATATATGTCCATTCAATTTTCACAATATCAAATCGATTCTCGGGATGATTAAGTTGCAGATATCTTATGAGCTCGATGATTTGATAACCATGCATGGAATGATGTGGTTCATCATTTGTCGCAGCAGCAAATAGCGCGCGTATACATTGTTCATGATCAATTTTTTGTCTTTCGGATAACAATTTATATATGCAGTCAATCGCAGATAATGGTCTATGATATTGTAATAATTTGTTAATAGCGACTGACAAATTGTTCGTATTTTGTCTGATATCTACATTTGTTCGGATCCAGTATTCATGCTCATGAGATTGAAGCCAAATTTCTGTATAATTCCAGGTTTCTGGTGTAAACGGGAGATAAGCTAGAAATTGACCAATTTGAGCATGTGACCATTGCGATTTATCAAGCGTGTCACACCATGACCAACCCTTATTGTGGTAGCATCCAAGTATATATCCATGAACAAATAATTTATGAGCTTGTGAATTTGTTGCTAAAAAAACAGGAAAAAGAATTGAATTGATTGTCGATTCAGCTATGCTACTCAAAGCAAAACCTACATCACTAGCTGCGGCTACGGATTCGGCAAATCGTATAACTCCGTCAATTCCTTGTTGTCGATAAATTTCTGTAATAGCATTTTTACGGTTATTGTTCAGATTGTTTTGATGTTCTTCCCAGTTTCTGATTTCTTCAAAGTAATTATGATTACGGTTTGTAAAAAGACGTTGATAAAGTAAATTCGGTTGTGTAGGTGCATATAAATCAGAGAGTTGTTCTAACTTATCTATTTGTTCTTGGGAAATAAGCCATTGCTTTTTAGGCATACTTAAATATTTTTCAATCAAGCGTGTAAGTAGATTCCAAATCTGATTTTTTTGTTCTCCAGAAATTTGGGAGATGGGCTCTGTACTAAGAACCTGTAAAAGAAAATCGATAGTCGGTTGAGGTAATTTTTCCAGATTCTGTATAAGTGTAGAAATCATAGATGTATCTGTACCAGCGGTTGTTACTGCCAGTTCTGCATAGTAATTTACTTGTTGCAAGTATTCCTCTTGAGTCACCTCACCTTTCCATCCATCTGGGAATATTTTACGCCATATAGGCTTGTATGTATGTGATGATGTCTTGTGTACGCCTGGCAGAAGTTGAATAAGTACTTTCCAGCCAATATCTTGATGTTCACGAAGAATTATTTGTAGCGCTAATTTACGTTTTTCAAAAGAGGCTAGTGTTTGCGGTAGCCAGGGAAGAAGGATTGTAACAAGTGAATTTATTGGGCGATTAGTCCATACGCCACCGGGATCATGGCTGGCTAGATCACTGAAAATAATGCAAACTCGTATAAAATAGCGTTCTTCCCAAGCGAGAGCCTCTAAACTCCAGAGAATTCCTGCCATGTAATTAGTGCTCGTCACATCATGACTTTCTTGTGCGAAGAGTTCGTCAAATGGACAAGGTTTTGTTTGTAGGTATTTTTCGACAATTTCTAAAAAAATGTCTAGTGCTGATTCGGAAAGTAGTGGTAATACATCATAAATACTTGCCCATAGTTTCCAATCTGCATTTGTAAAAATATGTGAGAGTACTTTAGTTGCAGTATTTTTTACTAGATTATCTGAACAATTTGAAAGTGCTGTTTGCTGTGAGCTTAAGATTGCCAACCCCTCTGCTAAGCTATTACGTAATGAAGGCGAATAAGTGAGTGTCTTTCCATAGTATCCAGACATGAAACGTTCAGCCACAGGCAAGTCTAGTGCTGGATTAATCTCTGCAAGTATAGTTTTTGCTACAAGAATGAATGATGAGAGATTATCGTCAAAAATATGCATGCCGAGCTGGGTCCACAATTTTGCACGATCAGTGATTTTCCAATTACCATTTTTAAGAGATAACGGACTGTTGGGATGTTGCAGTAGTTCTTGAGTTTTCTTTATCCAGATGTTGTAATTGATTTCTACTAATTTTGTAACAGCATTACGGTCATATTCATTTTTTTCATTCCAAGATCCGATCAAAACTATTAAGGCTAAATGACTTGCATTTGGATATTGTGACCAACTAAAGTCTGCAGTATTTGATTGTTTCAACTCTTCTGGAAAATCGATGCGAGGCTTCGCTTGGAATAAACTAATTATATCTTTAGGAATAGTATGTATACTAATATGCCCTGCGTGCTGATTAGCATTTCTTGTATATTCTAAAATACGACTCCAAACAAGCCGGGAATTCTCTGGTTTGAATTGCGTGATATGAGAGGTTAGGAGAGATAGAACAACACCTTCTTCTTCGCCTAGGTCATATCCTAGTAAATAGAAACTTGTAAGAAAACTATGAAATTTTTCATCTGTAAGCGCTAAACCATTATTAGCATCTTTTAAGTGTTTATGGATTGCGTTTAGTTTAATTCGTTTATTATTGGAAAAAAATTTAGCAGTGTAAGCGTTATTAAAAAATCTTTTAGTATCTCTCTTGTGCTCCCTTGCATGGTTAAGAATCCACGTAACATCAGCGTCGGTGGTGGTTAGTGGACCCGAAATCAGTGCAATAACATCGCTGCCTTTTGTGAAAACATTTGGATTGTTGAAATCATTCCATGCTGCCTGCATGACTTCACCAAATACTGGATTAGATTCAGTAATTGCTATATTGTGTTTGATTTGACCCAGTAATTTATTTCGATTACCGCTTTTATCTTGTGTGATAACAATCAAGTCATCTGTGTCATATCCATCTATCTTTCCCTGCAGAATTATTTCCACTATTGGTGAGGCTGGAAGGCAGGGTGCATGCCCATTAGTCAGCATTAATACGATGAATAAGGCCTGCACTTGAGTTTCAAAGTTATAGCCACTCCCGCCAGAAGCTGATGGACTAGTTATGTTTTTGCTTTTTTTCATACTCCCATATCCTTAATTTCTATCTTCCCACTCAATAGTTTGGGCAAAAGTGTGTTGCAGAGATTTGTGAGATGACAGATCCCAGCTAATTCAACACAATTGCCAATAAACAAATTCGGGGCGAGTTGATGCATGTAGATTCCTTTTAAGTATTGAAGAAGGCATACAACTTTGTTTTAATCGCATCTTTGCTTAATTTGAAATGATTATAGCAGAACAATTGTGCTAATGCAATGCACTTGTTTCAATTGTGTTGGCCACATTGTGGCAACATCCAAACTTTTACCACGATAAGCATTTTTTACACTATGAGTTACTGATTTTGATGTAAATTTTTCCAAGGGTTATTCAAGCTATTCATTTGCCATGTCTGAGCTTATGTGCGTTGCTGGAGCCCCCTCGTTGTTTCATTATTTGTCAAAAAATGATAGGTGTGATTGTGGTTTTTCATTCCTCCAACAAAGTAGTTCAAGCCACAGTAACTGACGCGCATGTCCTTGATGTGAATACTGTACCTGCAACCTATTTGGCTCGCATAGAGGGGTTTAGAATCTCTAACGTCAGTGTATATTGTTCATGTCCCTCACCCCTCATTCCCCCACTCGTGGTTGCATGGCCAGCCACGCCCGCCCGGCAGCGCTAATCTCCCACACCCCCTGCGGCGAATTGCTGATCAACAAGCCTTGCTCGCGTAGGTCGTTGCGCGCCCACGCCACGGCATTGGCCCAACGCGTATCTTTGGGGTTGCTGGGGAGCGGCTCGTGGTCGTATGAATTGAGGAGTAGCGCCGTAGTAGGCTGCGTCTCTACGATTCGCGGGCAATCACGGTGTCGTACAACCCGTACTGCGTCAGCCCGACATGACTTTCGATACCGGTATAGCGCAATGACGCATCCTCGTAGCGCCGAAAGGCAAAGACCGCCTGATTCATCTGCTCGGTGTTGAATACCTTCAGGCTTACCAATAAATGGAAGTCGTGTACCGACAAACCGGTCACAATTTGGAATAAATCAGGCTCGATTTTGGTGATGACATCTTGGAGCGTGTTCTCGCGGAAATCGGTCAGGTACATGAACGCCGGGATGCGCGTGGCAAATTTAATCAACTTCTCTTGTACCAATTTGCGCTTGGATTTCATCTCCTTTTCGGCATCGGTCAGCTCATCCTTCTCCGGCGGGGTAATTGGTCGATCTTTCGCTTCACCCTTTATCTTCTTAATTGCGTCGCTTTTATTGATAATCGTCTCGAGGATGTTGTCGCCCAGCGCCCGCCAACCCTCGATGCGCTCGACAGCCGCCAGTGCTTCTGGATTATTCAAGATTTTGCTGAGAGTGGCATTGTCGACATTGACCAGCACCGCTGATTCCCACTTGCGGGCCAGCAATGTGGCCGACGTGCCCGCCATGGCAATGTCGAGGATGCCGCCGGCGTCGATTTGGGTCATATTGGCGCCATCATAGGCCAACACCGGCAGGTACGACACGAGGTCGCGCACTGCTTCTTCGGGATTCGATTTCTCGGGGGCCAGCCCAATCCCGTACTCCGACAACTGCCGCAACGCCCGCGTCGGCGCAAAGTCAAAGACATAACAGACCGGCTTGAGGATTTCTTCTTCGTGCGGATTATCGCCATTGGGATTCTTGACCGACCAAGGTGATTGCACCCGGAATGCTGCTTGGAAGTAGGTCTCGGGCGACTTGAGATTGCGGAGCATCAAAATCGCCGACCACTGCGACACCGTCACCCCGGTGGTCAATTTGCCACACGACAGCGTGATGGTCTTGGTGTCAAAACCGCCCTTGATGGCGGCCCGCACCGGCGGCAAGGCATCGAGCCCGATGCCAGCCTTGGTGCCGGCGGCCGAGATGACCGTGTAGGCGTGCCAGTAGGTGTTGTGGCGCTCGCTGAGCAGATTGGCCATGGCATCGCAGGCCGCCACCGTCGGCATAAACCAAAACGAATGTTGCATATAGGGCAGCAAGCGCACGTCTGAATACGGGAACGGCGGCCGCGTGCCAGTTTTCAAGGCATCGATGGCACTCGGTAGATACGCCCCCCGGATGATGTCCAACCATTTCTGGACATCGTCTTTGTTGCGAAATTGTGCCAGTGGTCCGATCCCCTTGGCTTCGAAAAACAGATTCAAATCGAATTCATCGAACTCGCCGTCATTGGCCACGGCCACGATTTCATCGGGCATCTGGTAGGTCAGCAAGCGCATCTGTGGCAAGGCAGCGTAGGGGTTGTATGCGGTTGGGTGTTGTGTTGCATATTGTGCTTTGGCACGTTGCTCGTCGGTATAGGTCCAGTTGAAAATTTGTTCTTCGATGAATTCACCCGTCGCCAATGCCTTGAACGGGGTGCCCGACAGATACAAATAGGCGCGGGTGGTGATGGGCAAAAAGTCTTTTTCTTGCTCCGCCAACTCGCCGATGTCGTTGTTGACCCCCGCCAGAGCGGGAGTGTACTCGATGGCGGTCTCTTTTTTGGCGACTGCCTCTTCTTCGCCTTCGAACAATTCTTTGGCGGTTTCGCGCCAGGCGCCGAAGTGGTACTCATCGAAGATTACCAAGTCCCATTTCAGTTTATGTAGCCATTCGTTGCGGGCTTTGATGTTGCCCAAATCGTCGCGCCCCAGGAGGTCTTGGAACGAGCCAAAGTAGACCAAGGGGCGGGAGTTTTTGATTTGGTCGGGGGTCAATGCTGAGCGCTTCGAGAGGTACTGCCAGCCGTCGAAGTCGACGTGCGACTCGAGGTCGTTCTGCCAGGCATCTTCGACTGCCGGTTTGAAGGTCACCACCAGCACCCGCTTGGCTTTGAGTTTTTTGGCTAGGTGGTAGGCGGTAAAGGTTTTGCCGAAGCGCATTTTGGCATTCCAGAGGAAGCGCGGCGCGGCGTGCATGTCTTCTTGCCAGATGGAATGGAAGTAGGCGTGGGTCTTGGTGACCGCTGCCAGTTGCTCGGCGCGCAGCGGGAATGATGCGTGGCGTGGGCTACTTAGGGTGACGCCCGTGCGGAGCTCGGTCAACACGCTTTTGACGTCGGCGACGGTGCACTGCATCCACTCGAGTTGCGGGTTGGCAAAGCCTTTTTTGGCGAGGGCCGCCCGTACGTCGTGGTCACTAAACACGCTACCGTCGAGGCGCTCGGCGGGCTCGTCGAGTTCGATGGTGTAGTTGGTGATGGCGGCAGTTTTGAGCTGCTCAGCCACCCGTTGTTTGACATCGCGGGTGGTTTGGCCCACTTTGAGTAGACCGGCGTGGGCGGCGTCGGCGATGGTGTAGGCATAAATGCGTGGCCGGGCGGTTGGTTTGGGCGTCAGGATGGTTTCGATGGCGTTAGTCATCGTCGCCTCCTGCGAGTTTCATTTCTTTGATTTGTGATTCGATATAGGCTTGCTCGTCGGCGGTGATGCCGTATTTTTCGTAAAGCATTTCGTCTGTCCAGGTGCGATCCCATGTTTGCATGGGGACCCAGGTGTAAGTGGAACGCAAGGCATGCTGAGTGATTTTTCGCAGTGAAACGAGGAAACGGAAAAAACGTGTTTTCGTATAGCTTTCAAAACTTTCAGCTTGAGTTTGATTTTGAAATGGTCCTACTGCTAAATATGTTTGAGTACAAACTGATTGAGGTGCCGCAATAATTGCTTTACCAATAACAAAAGCAGGTACTGCGCCTCTTTCACCATAAGCCTCTGGTAGAAGAACCTTCCACACATCGATAAGTTGATTATTTTTCTTTATATTTTGTCTTGAAGTGTAATTTACACGACGCTTACCCTTGACTGTCATGAATATTGGGATTGCACCTGAAAAACTAGCTTCTTTGAAATCGATAAAATTAGTCGGAATACCAAAAGGAGTATCTCCACTAACAAGTGAAAGAATATTTGAGGCAGAAGATTCGATTATTTTCTTAAGAATATCGGTGCTCTCATTGCTCCGTACGAAAATATCAAATTCATCTAATTTTCGCAGCACCGGTTCCATTTCTTGTTGTTCTGTAATTAAAGTGTAGTTACATTCCCCATTGTAATTTTTTGCCCATAAAAAGTAGCCAACACCACCCTCGAAATCAACTCCTGGAAATGCAGTTGACATTTTTGTGAAGTCGACCAGATGACTTAATTGCCCTTTACAAAGCATCATTTTACGGAATTCATCAAGCCCTCGCCCCCCAGCCAGCCAACGGGATGGGATGACCATTGAAAGAAATTTTGGATCTAGTTTTATCGCTTGTTCAACAAAAAGATGATAAATTGAGGAGTCACTCGAACCACCAGCACCACCTTTCATTTGATACGGCGGGTTACCAATAATGACGTCGAATTGCATTTTGCCTCCGAACATGTTGCCTATATGAGTTTTGATGTTGTCGGTATGAATGAACGCATACGCATGTGATTCGAGTGTGGCGGCGCGGTCGAACACTGACTTGCCCGCGCCACAGTACCGGCACTTGTCGCCGTCCCACGTATGCTGTAGGCGCTCGTACCAGATGTTGCCGGCGTTGGTAGCGAATGTTTTTACGATGGAGTGGGTGCCGTTGGCGTATTTGGAGCAGTACAGACTGCGCCGAGCCAGCAGACTGGTGATGCGGGTGATGGCGATGCCGTAGACCTGTGTGGTCAGGATGTGGTCGACCCGCGTCTGTAGGTCGGGGATGTGGCTGGCGAGGCCGTCGATCAGGCGGCGCGTGATTTCACGTAGGAACACCCCCGATTTGGTGCAGGGGTCGAGGAATGTCACGGTGGGATCGGCCCAGATGCTGGCACCGGCGTGGCTGGCGGCCCAGGCTTCGGCCAGAGTGTCGAGCATGCGATTGGCCAGCT
>DBCF01000295.1 GCA_002292925.1 Roseiflexaceae bacterium UBA965
ATGGGGCTATGGCATGACGCCCCGATGAGGGCGGTACCCTAGGGCGCCGCCCTGGGTTAGCGCATGACGCCCCGATGGGGCTGGGGCATGACGCCCCGATGGGGCTGGGGCATGTCTTTATTGGGTGAGGCTGCGGCCGACCATTTCGAGTGCAGCGTCGTCGTTGGGTGGGTGAGTCAGGCCGGCCCGGGCATCGCGGAAGAAGCGCTCGAGGGACAAGTCGCGGGTAATCCCAAAGCCCCCCGCTGCCCGCAAGGCGTGGTCGGTGGCGACCACCGCCGCATTGGTGGCGGCATATTTGGCGGCAGCAATGCGTGGCCCGAGGGTCAAGC
The DNA here is from genome assembly GCA_002292925.1 of Roseiflexaceae bacterium UBA965. Classification (GTDB taxonomy): domain Bacteria; phylum Chloroflexota; class Chloroflexia; order Chloroflexales; family Roseiflexaceae; genus UBA965. The sequence continues at coordinate 333 of DBCF01000295.1, forward strand.
GGGCGGCGGGGTCGTTGCTCCAGGTAGATGCCACGTCGTGGAGCAAGGCCCGGGCTGTTTGCAAGGGGATGCTGGCTTCGCCGAGGCGCCGTTGAATCAACGGCAAGGTGGCGATGGGCTTGCCCAAGGCTGTGGGGACGCGAGTTTTGGCGTAATGCACCACTGCATCGAGGGCTGCCTGACCGATGCCCAAATAGACCGCCGCCAAGGTGAGGGCAAACCAGGCCATGCCCGTGGGAGGCTCGACGGGTGATGGGCTCCCCAGCGCTTTGCGATCAATTACCCAGGCATCATCCACCACCACATCGTGGTAGACTACATCGCCACTGCCGCTACTACGGAGCGCCAAGGCGTCGGCCCAAGTGTCGACGATGGTGATTCCGGCGCTCCCGCCCCGCACAATTGCGTTGGCGGTGCCGCCGTTAGGCATCTCGGCGCTCACGGGTAAGGCGACAGCAGTAATCAAATAATTCAAGGCCGGCGCCATGCTGACAAACAACTTGTGGCCGTTGATGCGCCACTGCGTGCCGTCCCAGGTGGCGGTGGTGTTGGGCAAGCCACCGCGTGACGGGCTGCCCAGCTCTTTTTCGCTGGCGACGGCATTCACCAAGGCCCCGTTTTGGACGATGTCGCGACAAATCGTGGCGGTAATGTCGGCTGGATAATTGCGCATTTCGCCAACCCGCCCGATGACGTGGATGGTCATATCGACGGCCATGGCGGTCGAGCCACAGCCTTTGGCCAGTTCTTCTTGGCACAGCACCATGTCGTAGAGCGAGGCACCGCGACCACCGAATTCACGGGGCACGACGAACCCCAAATAGCCCGATTGATGCAGGAGCTGATAAAACGGTGTGGGGAAGGTGCCGGTGCGGTCGTAGCCATCAGCTTGAGGGGCAATTTGGGCGGCCACTTCTTTGGCGATGGCCACCATTTCGTGTTGGGCGGGGGTAAGTGTTGGCATAGCTGGCTCGGATTTCGTTCAAAACGGAGAGTGGGAGTGTAATAAAAAAACACGCAGTTTGGTATACTACTATGCAGTGACAAAAACGAGTGGATTGAGTGACGGTAGGGAGAATGGTTCCATGTCTAGTGTATATCAAAATTTAGCCAATGAATATTACGTCGGGCAGATGCGCATATCGCCCAACATCGTGCTGGCGCCGATGGTGGGGGTGACCGACAGCGTCTTTCGGCGCACGATTTTGAGTCTGGGGGGCTGTGGCCTCGTGTCGAGCGAGATGACCAATGCTGCTAGCGTCAGCCCACGGGCCCGCTCGCGCCACAACCAGCTCGAGTTTATGCCCGAAGAACGCCCGATTACGATGCAACTGAGTGGCAACGACCCTGATTTGGTGGCCAGTGCCGCCAAAACGGTCGAGCAACTGGGTGCCGACATCCTCGACATCAACTGTGGTTGCCCGTCACCCAAAGTCACGGGCGGTGGCCATGGTTCGGCGTTGCTCAAAGATTTGGGCAAAATGGAAGCACTCATCAAGGCGGTGATTGCCGCCGTGCAAATCCCCGTCACCCTCAAATACCGGGCGGGCTGGGACGATAATTCGCTCAACTACCTCGATACGGCCCGGATGGCCGAAGCCGCCGGGGTCAAAGCCTTGGCGTTGCATCCCCGCACCCGGGCCCAACTCTACACCGGCACTGCCGATTGGAGTCGGGTGCGTGAAGTGCGCGAGGTGGTCAAAATCCCGGTGCTGGGCTCGGGTGACGTCAAAGATGCCGCCGAAGCACTGCGGCGTCTCGAGGTGTATAACGCCAGTGGCATTATGATTGGCCGCGGCGCCATGGAAAATCCGTGGATTTTCATGCAAATTGCCCAGTTGCGCCGAGGCGAAGCGATGTTTGAACCGCAACCTAGCGACAAATGCGAGTTCATGTTGCGCTACCTCGATATGATGATCGAAGATGCCGGCGAACGGATGGCCCTCAACAAAATCAAGCAGTTGATTGGTCAATTCGGCGTAGAATTGCCGTACTCGGCCAAACTCCGCGAAGTGGTGCATCGCGCTGATTCGGTGGGGGCAGCCCGCAGTCACATCGAAGCCTTTTTTGAGCCATATATGACGGTGCAGGCGTAAGTTTTTTGCAAAAATAATGACGGTGACAAGGAGGTCACGATGCGCTATGGCGTAATTGGGGGTGGCGGCATGGCCAGTTACCATGCCCACAATATCACCCTCATCCCCACGGCTACTTTGGTGGCGTGTGCTGCCCCAGAATTCAACGACGCCATTCGCGCCACGGCGCAACGGGTCGGTGCCACCTGCACGGCCAGCGTTGCTGACCTGTGTGCCCGTCCCGACATCGACGCCGTGGTGATTGCCACCCCGACAGACACCCATGCCCAAGTGGCGCTCCTCGCCATGCAGGCAGGCAAACATGTGTTGGTCGAAAAACCACTGGCGCGCAGTTTGGCCGATGCCCAGCTGATGCTCGATGCTGCCCAGCAATACGGCGTGAAATTAATGTGCGGCCAAGTAGTGCGCTACTTCCGTGAATACGCCACCGCCCACCAACTAATTACCCGGGGCGACATCGGCACTGTCGGGGTGGCGCGTACTGCCCGCTGCGGCGCCTACCCTGCCGCCCATACCTGGTATGCCGACACGGCGCGTAGTGGTGGCGTGGCGCTCGATTTGTTGGTGCACGACCTCGACTGGTTGCGCTGGACGTTTGGTGAGGTGACACGGGTCTATGCCCGCGGCTTAATCGACCGCGCCATTCCTGACCGTGACACCGTCATGGTGATTTTGCGCTTTGCCAGTGGCGTGATTGGCTATGCCGAGGCTAATTGGTCGTACCCCAACGGCTTCCATACCTCACTCGAAGTCGCAGGGAGCAACGGGCTGGTGGCGCATCGCAACGACGATGTGCTTGATCTCACCTTGCGCCCACAAGCGGGGAGTGGTGCGCGACTGGCAAATGATCCGTTGGCACTCGAAGACCCCTACCTCGCCCAATTAATCGACTTTACGCAGTGGTGTGCAGGGGGCACGTCGCCCCGGAGCACGGCGCGTGATGGCTACGAGGCCTTGCGTTTGAGTTTGGCCGTACTCGAAAGTGTCCAGACGGGGCGACCAGTGCTCCTGCAAGGAGATGCATCATGAATAATGCCGTGTTGCGTGTCGGAATTGCCGGTGTGGCCCATGGCCACGCCCATAGTTATATCGCCGAGACCCGCTTGATTGCGGGCGCCAGCGTGGCTGGCGTCTGGGATCCCGATGCGACCCGGGCCCAGGCCTTTGCCACGCACTACCAAGTGCCGTTGTTTGCTGATCTCGACGCACTATTGCAGGCCTGCGATACGCTGATGATTGCCGCCGAAAACGCCCACCACCATGCCATCGTCATGGCGGCGGCGGCAGTCCGCAAGCCGACGCTCTGCGAAAAACCGTTGGCCACCACCGTTGCCGACGCCCACGCCATGGTACAAGCCTTTGCCGCCGCCCAGGTACAGTTGGGCACCGCCTTCCCGGTGCGCTATAGTCCGGCGGTACGCCGCTTGCGTGATACGGTGCAGGGCGGGAGTCTCGGCCAGACGCTGATGGTCCGTGCCACCAATCGCGGCACCTACCCGGGTGGCTGGTTTGGTGACCCGTTGTTGGCCGGTGGTGGTGCGGTGATGGATCATACCGTGCATGTCACCGATTTGGTGCGCTGGATTTGGCAACAAGAAGTGGTCGAGGTGTATGCCGAAGCGGCCACCCGGCTCCACGACATCCCCGTGGACGATTGTGGTCTGATGTTTTTGACCCTAGCTGATGGCATGGTGGTTAGTCTCGATGCCAGTTGGTCACGCCCCGCCGAGAGCTACCCCACCTGGGGTGATGTCACCATGGAAGTGACCGCCCAACACGGGATTGTCAATCTCGACGTCTTTGGTCCCCGGGTTGAGCTCTATCAAAAAACCACTGGCCGCGGGCATTGGGTAGGGCACGGGGTGAATTTCGATGGCCTGATGATTGCCGATTGGCTCGATGCCGTGCGCCACGATCGTCCGGCACCGATTAGTGGCGTCGACGGGCTGCGGGCAGTACAAGTGGTCGATGCGGCGTATCGCTCGGCGGCGAGTCACCTGCCCGAAGCAATCATCGATATTGGCTAATTTGTCGGTGTCTGTTCACTGACTGCACATCTGTAACGCGGATGTGCAGTTTTTTTGTGCTCTAGGCGCAAAAACGAATCGAGTACAATGAGGGTACACAGTTTGATTGAAAGGTCTGGCATGAAAATTCTCATCCCTGATTCGATCGCACTCGCCTTCCCGGTCAGTGACGTTGATAATTACGTGGTGTATTCCATCACCGCACCATTTGCGCCAGCGCATGCTGATGCGCAGATATTGGTGTTGTGGGGCAATAGTGCTGCAAATTTGCGTTCGGCGGTAACTGATTTACCCAACCTGCAGTTGGTACAGACGCTAGCAGCCGGCCCCGATGCCGCCTTGGCAGCCGGATTTGCACCGCACATCACGATTTGTTCGGGGCGGTCGTTGCACGACGGCCCTGTCGCCGAGCATGCCTTGGCGATGCTGTTGTATGTCGTGCGCGGCCTCGATCAGTTTGTAGCCGCCCAACAGCAACAGCACTGGGATACCCGTATCGGCAAAGACCAAACCGTGCCAGCCACGCAGGGTTTGTATACCTTGGCTGGGGCGACGGTGGTCATCCTCGGTTATGGCTCGATTGCAGCGGCGCTGACGCCGTTGTTACAGGGGCTGGGGGCCACGGTGCTGGGGGTGGCGACCAGTGCTGGTGTGCGCTATGGGCACCCGGTTACGGCCATGACCGACGTACACCAAGTTCTGCCACAGGCAGATGTGGTGCTGTCGTTGTTGCCGGCATTGCCCAGCACCGAGCGACTGGTCGACGGGACGTTTTTGGCGCAACTCAAGCCGAGTGCGGTGTTTGTGAATGTGGGACGTGGCAAAACAGTCGATGAGGATGCGTTAGTTGACGCATTGAAAACGGGGCGGTTGCGGGCGGCAGCCTTGGATGTGACCTACGTCGAGCCATTGCCGGCGGCGTCACCGTTGTGGAGTTGCCCCAATCTGTTGCTGACGCCCCACGTGGCCGGCGGCCGCCCCCAAGGGGCGGTGGCGTTGGTGCTGGCACAGGTGGCCGCAGTGCGGGCTGGACAAGTGGCGCGCAACGTGGTGCGCTGAGGTAATAGTTAGGGGTTGTTTTTTTCGATTTCGGCGCGGCGCAGGCGATACAAAATTTCTTCTTCGACGCGCCGCACGCCGCCGATGCGGTCGGCAATCACCCCAAACAAAAAGATGATAAAGCCGATGATGAGCAAGGTGCTGCCGGCAACCAAGGCTTGGTCGTTGGTGGCGACCAAGCCATAGTCACGTGCCACATAGACATACAACGCCCGGCCCAGCAATACAATTCCGGCCAATAGGAAGGGAATCGCGAGGTACGAAAAACTTTTGAGTGGCTCGTAGGTGGCATAGGTGCGGGCAATGGTAGCCGCTTGGCGTTTGATGAAGTTCCAATTGCCGGTAAACAAGCGTGATTCCCGGGTGACCAAATTCGTTTTGATGGGCACGTGGTGGATGGCTAATTTGCGTTTGCCGGCTTGGATGAGCACTTCGATGGTATACGAAAAATCACTGGTCACAAAGGTGCGCAAAGCCGCTTCGCGCGACAGCGCGCGGAAGCCGCTGACGGTGTCGGGGACATCGGTGCCCGACGCCCAGCGCACCACGCCACTACCCACATATTGCAAAAATTTCTTGAGGGGCGAAAAGTGTTCGAGTTGCTGGACCTGGCGATCACCCACCACCATATCGGCTTGTTTGGCCAAAATAGGCGCCACCAAGCGGGGGATTTCGCTGCCCGGGTATTGGTGGTCGGCGTCGGTATTGACGATGATGTCGGCGCCGAGGCGCAAACAATTGTCGATACCGGTCTGATAGGCATAGGCCAAACCCCGCCGGGCCGTATGACTGATGACATAATCGACCCCAGCGGCCCGGGCAATGGCCACGGTATCGTCGGTGCTGCCGTCGTCGATGAGCAATACTTCGACCACATCAATACCGGGGATTTGGCGGGGGATATGGCTGACCACCTCGGCGATGGTTTCTGCTTCATTGAGGGCCGGGATTTGGACGATGAGCTTCATGACAATCTCCGTTTGTGCAAAAAATCAAATCACCCGATCATTGCCACCATCAATCGGGATTTGGGCGCCGGTGGTGCGGGCAAATATGTCGCCACATAACGCCACCACCAGTTTGGCCACATCGTGGCTGGTGATGGTGGTATGCAAAATATTGTTCTTTTTGTAGTCGTCGATGCTCATGCCGTAATTAGCTGCGCGGCTGGCCAGCACATCGTCGCTCCAAATGCCGGTATCAAAGACTTGGTTGGGGTGCACCACATTTACGCGAATGCCCGCCTCGCCCCATTCGAGCGCCGCCACCCGCGCCAGTTGGGTGATGGCGGCCTTGGAGGCCGAATAGGCGGCTGCTCCTGGCCCGGGTGCCGGGACATTTTTTGAACCGATAATCACGACCCGGCCCCCATCATGCGCCAAGGCCAGCAAGGGCTGACATTCACGCATCAACACCACATTGGCATCGAGGTTGATAGCCATGGTGCGGCGCCATTCGTCGCTGGGCAGGGCATTGATGAGGCGACTTTTGGGGAAAATACCGGCGTTGAGCACGAGGATGTCGATACCCCCAAAGGCTTGCACGCCACGGTCAATCGCCGCCCCAATCGCCTGTTCGTCGCTGATATCGCAGACGATGGTACAGACATCGGGGCGGGCAAATACCTCCGTCAGGCGTGGGTTGATGTCGAGGGCGATGACGGCGGCCCCTTGGGCCAACAACGCTTCGACGCAGGCCCGGCCAATCCCCGAAGCTGCCCCCGTCACCAAGGCTACTTGGCCACTCAAGGGTGGGGCGTTGCCAAGCAGTTTGAGTTTGACCTGCTCGAGTTCCCAGTATTCGATGGCAAATAAATCCGCATCCGGCAACGGCGTGTAGCCCCCCAATGCTTCAGCGTTGACGATAACGGGGATACTCTGGCGATAGACATCGCCGCCAATCAAGGCTTCGCGCACCCGCCGCCCTACACTCAGCACCCCCAGCTCGGGGTCGAGCACGATGCGGGGCGCAGGGTCGAGCATGGTGAGTGGCGTGGTGGCGTCGGCACTGTATTGGTTAAACCAGGCCTGATAGCGCGCCACATAAGCGGCTACATCGCGCCCTACCAAGGGGATTTGGCGGGTGCGGATGATATGGTCGGGGGTGACACAGCCCCGTTGGGCGATACTCGCCAAATCGGGGCGTGAGACAAAGGCCGCCCCAGCCGCATCGGTTTGGGGCATCAACACTACCGCGGCACCGAGGGCGCTGGCGATGTCGTGGCGCAATTGGGCCCGGGCTTGACGGGCGACAGGTGGGGTGAAAACCGTGGCGGTGGCGGGGTGAATCTGTTGCGCCACGAATTGTTCGGCCACGTCGACGTAGTGAATCATGCGGTCGTAGCTGGTTTTGGCATCATCGCCCCAGGTAAAAATCCCATGGTTGAGCAAAATCAACCCTTCGTGGTGGGGCTGTAATTGGCTGGCGAGTTGCAAGGCACAATGGCGTGCCAAGGCGAAGCCCGGCATCACATAGGGCACGACTAGTAATTTGTCGCCATAGAGTTGTTGGATGTATGCGCTGGCCTGGGGCGTATCGAGGATGGTCAACACGGCATCGGCGTGGGTATGGTCGACATAGGTATAGGGGATGATGGCGTGCAAAATCGCTTCGACTGACGGCGTTGGCGCGCTACTATCGGTCAGGGCGCAGCGCATGGCATTGACCATGGCGGCGTCACTAAGCTCGGGCAATTGTCCCATGCGTACCAAAGGGTCGAGTCGGCAAGGGGCAAAGCCGCGGCGGTCGATGGTGCCGAGGTCGTGGCCACTGCCTTTGATATATAAAATGGTTTCGCTATCACCAAACAAATTCTGTGCGGCGATTTTGACTGATGTGTTGCCGCCGCCATGGAGCACCAAGGCGGGGTCGGCGCCCAGCAGGCGTGAGGTATAGATGCGCAAATCGAGTGGGGTGGCGCACTGGTGGGCGTTGGTGTCATTCCAGCGACTATGCATGATGGTATTCCTGTAGCAATTGCATCCATAATAACATATTGATGTAGGAGCGATTCATCCACGGCGTATGCGCCGTATCCAATCGTCCCCGTTGTGGATCATCGCGGGTACACGGCATGAATGGGTAGAGGCGATTCATCCACGGCGTATGCGCCGTACCCAATCGCCCCGGTGTGGATCGTTACGGGTGTACCGCATGTATGGGTACGAATCGCCCGCCTCTGCGTCCTCTGCGTGCGCTGTGTGAGACAATGCAGATTATCTCGTATAATCAATGGTGTGAAACAGCCAACGATTTTTTTGATAATTTGCATAGCGATTGGGAGCCTTGCGGCCTGTAGTCGCCCCGTCGCAGTGCCGGCCTTTGCCACCCCTACCGCCGTATTAGCGGCCGAGGTCCTTGGCGAAACGGTGGTCACTACGCCGGTACCACTCACCCTCGTGCCATGGCAATCGCCCGACGGCCGGGTGCAATTGCGTGTGCCCCAAGCCTGGAGCATCGAAAGCCATAGTGACGCTGGTCGGGCCTTGTGGATTTGGAATGCCCCCAATCAACGCGGCCTGATTTCGTTGTTGCTGATCGCTAGCCCTACCGCGTTGGACAAAAGTGCCCGCCAAGAATTATTGCTCCAAACTCTCAATCAGCTCGGTGCCACCAATCAAGGCGATATTCGTACCGACGATCAAGAGCGGATGTTGATTGAAGCGAGTGGCAGTGGCACCAACCGCGCCGGGAGCGCCGTGCCGTTGTGGATTCGCGTCAGCATCCAACAATTCGCCGATAGTGTCGCCATCGTGGTAATGAGTGTGCCAGAGTCTGACATTGCCTTGATTCAACCGGTCTCCGACCAGATTTTGGCGACGGTTGATGTGGCACCATTGCCTACCGTGACACCCATCCCCAGCGCCACGCCTGCGCCGTTTACCAAAGACACCTTTGACCAATCTGACGGCAAATGGTTCGAAGGTGACGATTTGCGCCGGGTCATTGCCGTGCGTGATGGGGTTTATCGCATCTATTTGCGGATGGCCGATAGCTACTACCTCAGTGCCCCCGCCGAAATTACTCGGCTCGACCAACACATCAGCGTCGATATGGCCTTTGATGGCTCGGCACGTATCGGCACCGCCTTGCGCTTCCATGCCCGCCCCGACGATACCCGCGACTACGTGGTGTGTTGGATTAGCCCGCTGCAACGCTTTGGCTGCGTGCGCTCTGACGGCGATCAATGGCAAACCATGCAAGATGTCACTGATAGTACTATTATTAAACCGACAGAAGTCAATCACGTTGAATTTACGGTCAAAGGTGATCAATACACCTTTACCGTCAATGGTAGCGTGCTGGCCACCTTTGCGACGACCATGCCCGATGCTGGTGTGCCAGGCTTATATGTCGAAACCTTCGATGCGGCCGCTGGTGGGCTGTTTGATAACGTCGAAACATCGTGAAGGCCGTACTAGGGAGTTGCCGCCGATGAATACTCGTACAAGTGCTACTGGGACATTGCACCCAGACGACACGTTGATGCATTCTGCCACTGCCAACGATTTGTGCAACCGCTTCCGTGTCAACGCCAAAAACGACCCCAACCTTGAGCAATATGCATTACTGGTGCGGGCGGCCTATGCCATCGCCCATGCCGCCCACGCCCACCAGATTCGTGAATCGGGTGAGCCGTATGTCAATCACCCCGTGGCAGTGGCGATTATTTTGCTCGATCTCGAAATCGACGCCGAGACCGTGATGGCCGCCCTGCTCCACGACGTCATCGAAGATACCACCATCACCTACGACCAAATCGAAGCCTACTTTGGGGCTGATGTGGCTGCCCTCGTCGATGGCGTGACCAAATTGTCGGAACTCGAGATTCGCCCCAAAGAAGAAGCCCAAGCCGAAAATTATCGCAAAATGTTTGTGTCGATGGCCAACGACCCGCGCGTGGTGCTGGTCAAGCTGGCCGACCGCCTACACAATATGCGCACCATTCATGCCACCAAACCCGAAAAACAACGCCGTATCGCCCGCGAAACCATCGAAATTTATGTGCCCCTCGCCCACCGCCTCGGTATCAGTCAACTCAAATGGGAACTCGAGGATCGCTCGTTTGCGGTGCTTGAACCTGACCATTACCAAGAAATCAGCCGCCAATTGGCGATGCGCCGCGACGTGCGTGAACGCACCGTGCAACGGGTGGTTGAGCGTCTGCGTGATGTACTGGGGCACGAGCATATCAACGGCGAAGTCTCGGGGCGCCCCAAAAACATCTACTCGATTTATCGCAAAATGGCCCGCAAAGGGGTGCGCCTCGAACAAATCTATGACCAACTCGCCGTGCGCGTCATCGTCAACACCGTCCCCGAATGCTATCAAGTGCTGGGGTTGGTGCATACCACCTGGCCACCTGTGCCCGGCGAATTCGATGATTACATCGCCAACCCTAAAGAAAGCCTCTATCGCTCACTGCACACCACCGTGCTCATCCCTGGTGGTCAGCCGTGCGAGGTGCAGATTCGTACCGCCGAAATGCATGAAATGGCCGAGCATGGTATCGCCGCCCATTGGCGCTACAAAGATGGCTACAAACGCTCCGACCAAAAATTCGACGACAAAATTGTCTGGTTGCGGAGCTTGATGTCGTGGCGCAACGAAGTGGCCGATGGTAGCGAAGTAGCCACCGATTTCGTCGAGCGCTTCAAGTCGGACTTTCTCGAAGAACAGGTGTTTGTCTTTACCCCGCGGGGCAAAATCATCGACTTGCCGGTAGGGTCGACCCCCGTCGATTTCGCCTATCGCATCCACTCTGATGTCGGCAATAATTGTGTCGGTGCGCGGGTGCACCAGCGCATGGTGTCGCTCGATTATCATCTCCAAACCGGCGAAATGGTCGAGATTATGACCAAGCGCACATCCAATGGCCCTAGTCGTGATTGGTTGAACTTCGTCAAAACCGTCAGCGCCCGCAATCATATCCGGCGCTTTTTTAAGCGGGCTGACCGTGATGAAAACATTGCAGCCGGACGTGAAATGCTCGAAAAAGAGCTCAAACGACTCGGCTTGGTGGTGGCCCTCGAAGACCTAGCCACCTTGATGAATATTAAACCAGTCGACGAAATGTTGGTGTTGATTGGTAGTGGCGAATTGTCGGCCCGTACCGTTGGCCAAAAAATGCTGGCCAGTCAGATGCCCGAAGATATCGTTGCCGACCCACCTGCCCCCGCTTCGCCCAGCAAAATCAGTGAACAAACTAACGCCGATATTCGTGTGCGTGGCATGGATGGCCTACTGACTCGCCTGGCCCGCTGCTGCAACCCGGTAGTGGGTGAACCAATCGCCGGCTATGTGACCCGTGGACGGGGCGTGACGGTCCACCGCGCCGATTGCCACAACATCCTCAACGAGCCCGACCGCAACCGGATTGTGGGGGTGGCCTGGGGGAGTGTGGCACCCAAACATGGCTTTTTGGTGCCCCTCCATATTGAATCGTGGGACCGGGTCGGTTTGTGGCGCGACATCTCGAGTACAATCGCCGATGCCGGTATCAATATCGATGTGGTCGAACAAATGCCTACCCGCCGCCCCAATCGCTCGTACCTGCGGGCGGTGATCCGCGTCCAAAGCGTCGAACAATTGACCCGTCTGCTCGATCGCCTCAACCGTCTGCCCGACGTCATCGAAGCCCGCCGTGAAACTGGTAGCATTACTTCGTCTCGGTAAGTAAGAGACCAGCGCAATCGAATCATATGGCGGTGTACCAATTCACGGCTGCGCAGGCTGTTTTTTCAAATAAATAACACAATTACGAAAACATGATATGATTACGTCGTAATCAGAAAATTCAAAAAGGAGTGTGTATGTCCAAAGTAGTGTATGTCGATATGGATAATGTGTTGGTCGACTTTCGATCGGGGATTGCGCGTGTGCCGGAGCACGTGCGCAAGGAGTACGATGATGTAAGTGATGTGCCGGGGATTTTTGCGTTGATGGATCCAATGCCGGGGGCGGTCGATGCATTCCATGAGCTGTCTGGCTTATTCGACACCTATATTTTGTCGACGGCGCCGTGGAAGAATCCTTCGGCGTGGACGGACAAACGCCTGTGGGTAGAGCAATATTTGGGGCATACGGCCCACAAACGCTTGATTTTGTCGCACCACAAACAGCTCAATCGCGGACACTTTTTGATTGACGATCGCCCCAACAACGGCGCGCGCCACTTCCGCGGTGAAGTGATTAAATTTGGGATGCGCGAATACGACGATTGGCCGGTGAAATCGTACGCCGGCTGGCCCGAAGTGTTGGCCTATTTGCGCACCCAGGTGTAGGCGACAACAGAATTATCCCCCTCCGACGCATCATCGGAGGGGGATTGGTTTTTATTGGCTGATGAGTTTTTGGGGAGTATCGACAAACAATTGTTGGGCCATGGCTTCGCCAAAGCGCTCGTAGACATAATCAAAGGCAAAGCGCATGGCGGTGGGGCGGTAGGTGTCGCTATGGGCGTCGCTGGCGACAATGTCGACCAAGTGGTGCTCAAACAGCGCTAAACTATGAGGCTCGTCGACGGCAATGGCGGTGACTTGAAAGAGCACACCGGCCTCGTGGATGGCCTGCAAATCGTGCAAATCTTGGGCGTTGTAGATATAGCGCTCGGGGTGCGCCAACACCACCGTATAGCCCTCGGCAATCAAGGTCTGTGCCACCGGCAAAAAGCGCTGGTCGACGGCAAACACGGGCATTTCGATGAGCACGGTACGACTGCCAGCCAGGCTCAAAATTTGTTTGCTGGCGAGTTTTTGCGGGACGGTGGGCACGAAACTGATTTCGGTGCCAGGGAGCAAGGTGAGGGCGATGCCGGCCTGGTCGGCGGCCTGTTGGAGCGCCGTGGTGCGTTCGCGGATGAGGGCTGGGCTGTAGTGGCGCGACGCACTCGAATCAGGGCTGTGGGGGGTGCAGACAAGGGTGCGCACGCCGGCGTCATAGGCTTGGCGTACCATGTTGAGCGAGACTTCGGCGGTGCGGGCGCCGTCGTCGATATTGTGCAAAATATGACAATGGATGTCGATCATAACGTCCTTATAGTATGGTGTAAAAATTATCCGTAATACCCCGACGACTGCGTCATTTCGGCATCGTTGAGGACGACGCCGACGATGTGGGCCTTGGCTTTTTCGAGTACAATCCGGGCCTGTTTGGCAGGCTCACGGCGGGTACGTCCCGCTTGCATCACCAGAATCACGCCATCGATGCGGGGTGCGAGTACTACAGCGTCGCTGACGGCCAAGACGGGTGGAGTGTCGATGATGATGACATCTGCCAAGCCGCGGAGTGCCTGCAAAATCTCACCCATGCGCCGTGAGCCGAGGATGTCGGCGGGGCGGGGGGGCAGTGGTCCGCTGGCTAGCAATTGCAAGCCGGGCACGCTGGTGGCTTGGAGCGGCGGGGCATCGCCTGCATTGGCAAACAACATGCTGGTTAGCCCGGTGTCGTTGCTGACGCCAAACAAGCTGTGCAAGGCGGGGCGACGCAAATCACAATCAACGAGGATGACCCGTTGCTCGGCTTGGGCCATGGTGATGGCCAGATTTGCGGCCACCAGTGATTTGCCTTCGTCGACACCGGCGCTGGTAATCGTAATCAGTTGCAAGGTGTGGTCGAGGCTGGCAAATTGGATGTTGGTGCGCAGGCTTCGGAAGGCCTCGGCTGCCGCAGATTGGGGGGCGCTCAAGGCGATTAGGGTTGATGTAGGGCTGGCTGCCACAGGATTGGTCATAATTGCCTCCTTGCTGGTGTGCGCCGGTCACTGTTGGGGTTGCTCGCAGGGATGGCACCGACTACCGTCAGACCGACATGTTGTTCGACGTCATCGGGGGTTTTGAGGGTATCGTCGAGTGCTTCCAGCACAAAAGCCAGCAAAAAGCCAATAATCAAGCCGAGAAATGCGCCAGCCGCCACGTTGATTTTGGTTTGAGGGCGGTAGAGGATGGGGGGCGTAGCGGGGGTGGTGATGCGCATATTGATTTTGTCGGTGCCTTCGAGTCCGTCGTTGAGCGAGCTGACTAGGGCCGCCATGTTTTCGCCTACGGCATTGGCCAACCGAGGCGCCATGTCGACGTCGGGGTAATCGACTTGGACAATCATTTTGCGGTCGTCGGCATTGGCTTGGATAGAAATGTGCTCGAGCAACCATTCGGGGGTGCGGTCGAGCTGGAGCTGGGCGCTGATTTTTTCGATTTGGGGGCGGGCCAACGCCAATTGCTTGTAGCTGTTCATGTTGTTGGTCAACACAATCGACAAGCCGTTGTCGTTCCGATTGGGGACGACCAGATAGCTGGCTTCAGAGCGGAATAGTGGCTCTTGGAGCTTGCTAAAGACATAGGCGGAGACGGCGGTAAACATCATCGCCAAGACAATCGCCAACCAGCGGCGCCGCATAATGCGGAGGTATTCAGTCATGCGCATAAGTAAAGTCCTTATCGGATGCGACGAGCAGCCACGAGTAAGCCGAGTAATGCCCCTGCCAAGCCACGCAGCAGCATGGTGGCCACTAATGTTGCATAGATGGATTGCGGTTGGGGCGTATCGTTTTTGTGCAAAACCATCACGTTGACGGCGGTATCGCTGCCAGTTTTGCCCCATAGCAGTGTACCATCACGCACCAAGACTGCAAGTGCGGCGTCGCGAATTGCCACTAGTTGGCTGCCATCAGATCCGCTGACGGTAATGGTGACGACGCGGTTGTTATTGCGTACATCGAGCATGCGTGCCAGCGTGTCTGTGGTAATTGGTGGGGTGATGAGTGCCACCACTCGTTGGCGATAGTCGTCGCCGCGACTAATGGCAGGGAAGTCATAGGCCAAGGTATCGCCGGTATCATTCATGGGGGCGTGGCTGGTGAGTGACACATCGATTGACACGGTGACACGCCGCGGTTGGAAGTATTGTTGGGCAAAGGCACTGCCGGCGAGTACCACGGCGGGGATGAGGAGGTACCACCAACGATACCGCATCACTGCCAGTAGTCGAGTGAAATCAGCCATGGTGCACCTCTTGGGTATAGCGCGCGATGAGAGCCTGCATCCGTTCCATGAAGCGCTCGCGCCCAAAGTATTCGGCATGGGTGCGAATGGCGTGGGCGTCCCATTTTTGACTCGCTAATGCAGTGATTGCTTGTTGCAGTGCCGGTATAGTCTGTTGGTCAAAAAAGATGCCCGTGGTGCCATCAACCACCGTGTCGAGTGCCCCGCCCGCCCGGTACGCCACGACGGGGCGCCCTGCCGCCATCGCTTCGAGGGGCGTGATGCCGAAATCTTCTTCGCCGGGGAACAAAAAGGCCCGACAGCCGTTGAACAACGCCAAGCGTTCGGCATCACTGACCCGCCCCACAAAACGTACACTCGGGCCAGCGATAGCTTTGAGGGCCGCCAAATCACGCCCATCACCAAATACTACCAAGGGGATATTGAGTGCCGTACAGGCCTGTACCGCCAAATCAATCCGCTTGTAGGGTACCAAGCGCCCGCCAGTCAACAGATAATCGCCGGCTGGTTGCAAATTGACGGGGGGCAAATCGACCGGCGGGGGAATGACCACGGCGTCACGTTGATAGAATTCTTTGATGCGGGCGGCCACAACCTGTGAATTGGCTACAAAGTGTGTCACGCGGCTACTACTCCGCACATCCCAGCGCCGCACGAATCCCAGCAGGAATTGCATGACGGAGCGGGTGAGGCCGCGGATGTTTTCGCGGGCGACATAATTATCGGTTTGCCACGCAAAGCGCATCGGGGTATGGCAATAGCAGATGTGGATGGCGCCTGGCCGTGGGATGACCCCTTTGGCGTAGGCGCTACTACTACTGATGATGACGTCGTAGTCGCGCAGGTCGAATGATTCAAAGGCCCACGGGTAGAGAAAGAAGTAATGGCGGAAGAAGCGCCGCCAGGCGGGCAAGTGTTGCATCCACGACGTGTGGATGTCCCACTGGCGGTAGCTGGCAGGCATTGCTTCGCTGGCATAGATGGAGGTATAGACGGGGGCGCTGGGGGTCAAGTCGTGGAGCGCTTCGAGCACTCGTTCGGCGCCACCGTATTGATTGAGGTAATCATGTACAAAAACTGTACGCACGTATTTTCCATTTGCCTATTCACAGAATGTGATTATCCTATTATAGTATGTAGGCGCAATGATGCGACACCGTCGTACCCATTTTTTGTGAGATGTTGCTGAGGAAATTACATGAACATGTCGGAACAAGAGTTGCATCAACTCTTCACGAGTGCCAGTATGGGGCAGGTCGCGTATCGGGCTTGGGCTGCCAAGGCTCGCCACGAACGCCGGTTTAACATTGCGCGCCTTTTTGATGCCTTGTGTGAAGCTCGCGGCGCCCGGGCAATGCGGGCCTTTTTGACCGTCGATGGGGTTGGATCAACGGATCTCAATGTTGATCGTGCCCTCAATGGCGATGAGCCCCAAGCCGTCGCAATGCAACGCATCACCGGTACCTCAGAACGCTCGCGTGAGTTCCTCGGTCGCGCCGCCGAAGCCATTGCCCAAGGGCGTGACTTACTTGCTAGCGAATTGGGCGATTTGTATGTGTGTACCACCTGTGGCGAAACTCGCGAGGGGACATTGATTGGGGCCTGTCCAATATGTGATACCGTTCCCGAAGCGCACAAACAGTTTTTGGTCATCGAAGCCATGGGCACACTCGGACCCCACGCCATCATGCATGCCCTCGAGCATAGCGAGGCGACGCTCCGTGCCATGATGCATGATCTCGACGAGTCAATATTGGTCTGTCCAGGCAACGACAACGCACCCTCACTCAAAGAAGTGCTCGGGCACCTTAACGATATGAACTTGGTTTTTTGTGAGCGGGTACGCTTAATCCTCGACACCAACAATCCCGAACTACCGGCAGCGCACCCACCCCGCCTCAATGCGGCGGTGCATTACCGCAATCGCGACATCAACTTCATCCTCGAGGCCTTCCACGAGTCGCGCCGCGATTGTTTGCTGTCGTTGCGGGGTTTGACCAGCGCCGCCTGGCACCGCCCGGCTACGCACGTATCATATGGCCAGATTAATCTGCTCCACCAAGGCAATTGGATGGTGCATCACGAGCGTACCCATTTGGTTGAAATGGCCCAACAGCGCCACGATTTGTTGGTGAACTGCGGCAAAGCCCAACTCGACGCAAATCGTCCAGACCTGATTGGCGATCGCTTGAATGAAGGCGAATAACGTGCGCCACGGTGCCCTCGAAGAATACGCCCCCAACCACTTTATGGTGCACGACATTCGCGTGCGACCGTTTATTCGTGGTGAAGGCGATGTCGAAGGCAACCGTTTTGTGATGACGTCGTGGCGACGTGATGGCCTGATGGCCCGTTTGGCCGAACGGGGCTTGGTGATGGTAACCATCGAATCATTGACGGAATCATTGCCAGAATTACCCGCACCTTTCCCCATCGCCGACGAGCCACGTTGGCAACCGTTGGGGCACCCCAGTGAGCGCTGGAGCTACTATGACCCGCGCCAACGCGCCGTGGTGGCGTGTGAAACGCTCACCCAGGCCGACCAGCAAGGTGTCTGGCTCTATCCTGGCTGTATGGTGCGTCGCCGGCGCGGCCGTGGCCAAGCCGAATGGTACCGTAGTCAAGTACAAGGGACGCATACGCTCCAGTATACCCCCATTGATGACGACAGCGCCCTGTTACAAGGGCTCGCCCAAGCAACTCGCTATCCGCACGACCCAATCATGGTGCGGGCGGGGGAAAACGGCGCTGTGGTGGTGACAATTCCCCTATTGCCACGGGCGCATCAGGCGGTGTTAGCACGCTGTGCCACCGGCGACCGCGATGGGTTGGTGTGGCAATGCCACCCCGATCATCTGCACCTGGTGGTGGGTGTGTTGGCGCGCGTCAACTTGGTGTTGACCAATAGTGAAAGCAATCCCCATGCCTGATTACCGCGATATCTACCAAGATGAATCACATGCCCAGCGCTACCATCAACTGGTGTCGCGCGAGGATTATCAAGGCAATCTGCTTTCCGAAATCCGCCGCCACTGCGACCTCGCCCACGTCGATGCCCTCGACATGGGCTGTGGCACTGGGCGGGTGGCAGCCTTGCTATCACCCCACGTGCGCCACTTGACCGTCAGTGATCGGGCACCGGCTATGCTGACGGTAGCGCGGCAGATTCTGCCAGCCACCACCACCGTTGTGACGGCTGATAATCGTGATTTGCCGTTGCCCGACGCCTGTGTCGATCTCGTCACCGCCGGCTGGAGCTTTGGGCACGCCACTGAATGGATCCCCGGCGCCTGGCAGGCCGACGTACGGGCTGCCATCGGCGAAATGTTGCGGGTGTTGCGCCCCGGCGGCGTGGCGATTATTTTCGAAACCCTCGGATCCGGCGCAGACCACCCTGCCCCGCCTACTGCGGCCTTGGCCGAATGTTATGCCTTGTTTGAACATGAATTTGGCTTTAACTGCACGCCGGTCAGTACCGATTATCGCTTTGCATCGAGTGCTGAGGCCGCCGAATTAACCGAATTTTTCTTTGGCATGACCCTCACTGGCACGCCTCAACCCGATGGCACGGCGATTGTACCCGAATGGACGGGGGCCTTTGTGCGTCGGGTCTGAGCAAATATTGTCATGTCGCAGTGACGCACAGACGGTATAATACCCATAGAACGCGATCAGCGAAGGGTGTCGGTGTGATGCGCGATGTGGTGGCGATTTGGTTGGGGCGGCTGGCTGGGTTGCTGAGCCGATTGTTGGGGCGTGGTGGCGGTACCACCATGCCTGGGGTGATTGCCCGGCGCGTAGCGCCAGATGTGTTGACCCACCTGACGCGGCAATTGCCGCGTGGGGTGATTTGTGTGGCCGGTACCAACGGCAAGACCACCACCACCCGCATGATTGCCGATAGTTTGGTAGCTGCCGGATGGCGGGTGCTCCACAATCGCTCGGGGGCAAATTTGACCTCGGGCGTCACCACCAGCGTCTTGATGGGCGCCGATTGGCGTGGGCGCGTCGACTATGATGTGGCCTTGTTTGAATGCGACGAAGCTGCCTTGCCCCAAATCGTGCGTGAAACCCAACCGCGGCTGGTGGTATTGCATAATTTATTCCGCGACCAAC
>DBCF01000141.1:0-171 GCA_002292925.1 Roseiflexaceae bacterium UBA965
GAGGAGCAACACTTTGGGGCGATTAACCAGCGCCCGCGCCAAGGCCACCCGCTGTTGTTGGCCACCCGACAATTGTTTAGGGCGACGCGCGCCGTAATTACCGAGCTGCACCATCGCCAAGGCGGCGTCGACGCGGGGCTTAATGTCGGCCCGCGGGACGTTTTTCATTTC
>DBCF01000141.1:184-35061 GCA_002292925.1 Roseiflexaceae bacterium UBA965
ATATTTTCGGCAACGGTCATATGGGGGAAGAGCGCATATGATTGAAACACGGTGTTGACATTGCGCAAGTGCGCCGGGACTTTTTCGACATGCGCACCACCCAGCGAAATCACACCCGAACTAGGGAACTCAAAGCCGGCAATCATGCGCAAGGTGGTGGTTTTGCCGCATCCTGAAGGCCCAAGCATCGAAAAAAACTCACCATCACGAATGTCGAGGTCAATCGCATCAACAGCAGTCACGTTTTGGAAGCGTTTGGTGACTTGTTGCAGCACAACGGCAGATGTGTTTGTCACATGCACCTCTTTCATGCGTTATTCATGCCTACGAAAAGGAAATATGGCGCAATTATAGCATATGTCGATATTTTTTTTGATGACTATCGCATTTTTTATACAAAATCAGTAACACGCCTTGTGCATATACGCAATACCAACCCCACTACCACGTCATGCCATGCCGGTTGCAATGGCAACCGTAGCGTGGCATCTCTCGAGGCTGGCCATTGGATAGACACACGATATAGCACTCAATAGCAGATTCAATGATCCGCCGAGATTGGCGTAAGTATTGTATACAGTAACGCGCATTTATTGGCGGTCGGGGAGCTGCAGGATGAGTTGTTCAAAAACTAATTGCGGGTTGGCGTTTTCGCGTAATTGCCGCACCGCCAACACCAGCCGCCGCACAAACGCAGCCGCAGGCACCACGCCGGTGCCCCGGGCCACCCGGGTGACATCGGCTTGACGATTGACCCACGTAATCGCATCGGGCACGCCGGCGGCCACCACCAGCACATCGCGCCACCAGCGTTGCCACAACAACAACGTGTCGTAGACGGCGGCTTGTTCGCCCCCACGAAAGGCTTTGCCTTGCTCTTCGACCCACTTAAAACATTCAACCAGCGGGCGTTGCGACAACGACAACAACTCGTCAAGTTGGGTTTGGAGCTGATCAGCCGCTTCGGGGTTGTGGGCATATTGATGCGCGAGGCCGGGCAACCCCTCACTCCAAGCAGCATACGTCACCGCATCGCGCTCGCTCACCCCTTGGGCCATCAGCCACGGGGCAATGGCGTCACGGGCCACAGGACGTAATTTGATGGCTTGGCAACGGGACACAATCGTCGCCATCACATCGCCAGCGGTATGCGCAACCAAAATAATCGTGGCGTAGGGGGGTGGTTCTTCGAGCACTTTGAGCATGGCGTTGGCGGCCCCTTCGCTCAAACGCTCGACATCGTCGAGGATAAACACGCGCCGGCGCCCTTCGTAGGGGCGTAGGTTGATGTCTGCTAGCCACGTCCGCACCGTTTCGATGCGCACATCACGTTGGCGAGCGGCTTCTTCGGCCTTGAGGGTGGCGCCTTGGGTGGCGAGGCTGGCGATACGCACATCGGGATGATTGCCTTTGGCGATCCGCCGGCAGCTACGACAATCGTCACACGGGGCGTCACCCGCCTGCTCACAGTTGAGGGTTTGCGCCAAACGCAACGCCAGCAACGATTTGCCGACGTGCCGCGGGCCACTAATCAGATAGGCGTGAGCCGGGCGCTGGGCGGCCACGGCATGCCGAAGCATGTCGACTGCCCAGTGGTGCCCCACAATACCCCATGAATCGTGACCAATTGTCTGCATGATTACTTCCAGCGCCGTAAGGCGATGACGGCATTGATACCCCCAAAGCCAAACGAATTACTCAAGGCTACATCGATTTTGGCAGGGCGGGCCACGTTGGGCACATAATCGAGGTCACACAACGGGTCCGGTTGCTCGAGGTTAATGGTGGGGTGGATGATTTGATCGCGCAAGGTCAGTACCGTGGCGACAGCTTCGACGGCACCAGCGGCTGCCGTCAAATGACCAATCATCGATTTGGATGCGGTAATCGGGATATTGTAGGCATGTGCGCCAAACACCTGCTTGATGGCCGCCGTCTCGACGATATCACCCACGTGCGTACTGGTGGCATGGGCATTGATGTGGTCGACTTGCTCGGGCAGTAATTGGGCGTGCTTCAAGGCGATTTGCATTGCACGCACCGCCCCCCGCCCTTCGGGATGGGGTGAGGTGACATGATAGGCATCGCTGGTCGAACCATAGCCGATGACTTCTGCCACAATCCGGGCACCACGCCGCTTGGCGTGGCTCAGGCGTTCGAGTACCAGCACACCAGCACCTTCACCGAGTACAAAGCCATCGCGATTGACATCGAATGGGCGTGAGGCGCGCTGGGGCTCATCGTTGCGCATCGACAAGGCCCGGGCGGCAGCAAAGCTGGCCAAGCCCAAGCGGGCGATGGGCGCTTCGCTGCCACCAGCCAATATCACGTCGGCATCGCCCCGCAACAACACGTTGACCGCTTCGCCAATCGACTGGGTGCTGGCAGCACAAGCGGTGGCGATGGTGGTGTTGTAACCCGTCAAGCCTAGTTGAATCGACACTTGGCACGACGGCATGTTGGGTAACGACAAGGTGATATAAAAGGGATTGACTTTGGCAGAGCCCCGGGTAACGATGGTCTCGACGGCTTGTTCGGTATCGATTGCCGACGAAGAACCGTCGGCAATCATGGCGCCGATGCGGTCACGGTTGGCGTCGTTGATATCGAGTTGGGCATCGGCGACGGCCATACGAGCGGCAGCCACGGCGAGTTGACTGGCGCGTGAGATACGCCGGGCTTCTTTGGCATCCATGTATTCACGGGGGTCGAAATCAGGCACTTGGGCGGCAATCCGCACTGCGGCATCACCAGGGTCGCAGACGGTCACTGGACCAACCCCACTTTTGCCCGCCAGCATGTTGCGCCAAAACAAATCGACACCCACGCCATTGGGTGCAGCCACACCGAGGCCGGTGACGACCACCCGCAAATCATCGGGATCGACACTGTCGACCGTCGCTTCGAGGGCAGCATCGAGCGCCACACCACGCAACCCCAACGATGCGAGGCGCTGACGCAAGATTCCCCGTGTATATTCAGTATGCATACCCAACCCCTTTTGCCACTCCATCGGCACAATGCTCAGACACTGCCTATCGGATAGGTCAATTACGGCGCAGAACGCAACCAATTGATTACCCGATGTGCAGTGTTTAACACTCAGTTAATTATCGAGTATACCACGGAGTGTGATTAGCCACGAATGAACCACAAGCCAATCACGACAACTGCCATCACGATGCGATAGTAGGCAAACCAACCAAAGCCAATCCGACGGATCCACTGCAGCATCAAATCGATGACTAACCAGCCCACCAGCGCCGACGTGACGATGCCAATCACCATGGTCACCACATCGTTGCCACTCACCGCCAATAAATCTTTGATTTTGATGAGTACTGCCGCCAAGGTAATCGGCATACTCAACAAAAACGAAAAGCGCGCAGCAGCGGCACGATCAAATTGCAACGCCCGCCCGGCACTCATCGTCGCCCCCGAACGTGACACCCCCGGCATCAATGCCAACGTCTGCGCCAGACCAATCCAGACGGCATCGCGCCACGTGAGGGTCGTCAATTCGCGGGTGGCACTGCTCCGCCCATCGATGAAGGCAATCACGAGCCCCATCACCGCCAATACCACCGCGATTTGCAAGGGCGAACGCAAGTAGGCTTCAATCGGGTCTTGAAACAAAATCCCGGCAATTGCAGCCGGAATGGTGGCGATAATCACCGCCAACAACATCATGGCGGGTTGTGACTGTTGCGGACGGGCGAGTTGCGGCACCGCCTTGAGCAACGCCATCCAATCGGACCAGAAATAAGCCACCACAGCCGCCAACGTACCCACATGTAAGGCTACATCAAAAGTCAACGAATTGATGAGTGGGTCTTGCCAGCCAAACAACCACGGTAACAAAATTAAATGGGCCGACGACGAAACCGGCAAAAACTCGGTCACCCCTTGGAGCGCACCCATCACAAACGCAGCCGATTGCCCGAGTGCCACCGCCACAACAGCCAACACCACCACTCCCACCGCAAATACTTGTGTCAACCGTGTCATTCAGACGCCTCTGTTTTCTGTGTGGTGCGGTTGATTATTTGCCGCACTGTGTTGGTTGCTCGGCTTGACCCCGGACTAATTTATATTCGGCAATCATCTGGGCAGCCAAGCTGGGGCTATTGATGATGAGCAGGTTCTCGTCGTTGCTCTGCTCGGCACTTTTGGTGAAGTTGTACGAGCCGGTAATCACTACTGCATCATCGATGATAATGGTTTTGTGATGCATGATATAACAATTACCATCTTTCAAAATATCAACACCAGCAGACTCGAGGGCCGGCCACGCCGAGCCCGTACCTTTGACGTTTTGGTTTTCCATCACCCCTTGTACCAGCAAATTACGCTTGTGGGCCGCAATCATGGCTTGGCTAATCGCTTTGTCGGTATACGAAAACGCCATAAAGCGCACGCTTTTTTTGGCGGCTTTGATCTCTGCCACCACGTATTTGTTGATGTCATCGACGGGTGAAAAAAAGTAGGTCAAATCGCCGTCCGGCAAATCAATGGTGGGGTAGGGGGCATGTCCGACTTTACCCACGCCAAACGTCCCATTCATGAATTGGTCGACTTCTTGGTGATACATGGCCGCCATGGTGCTGTTGACGAACCGCAACATGCTGTTGTTGTTGCGATAGGTATCGTTAAAGGTCATATTCCACGAGCCGGTCCAGACGATGGTGTCATCGATGGCGGCGATTTTTTCGTGCATAAAGGGTTCGCGTTCATCGGCAATCACGGCAATATTGGCGTCTTGCAGGGCACCAATCACCTGCGCCACCCGGGCATCGGTGAGATTGGTGTCGTCGTAGGCCACCCGTACCGTCACGCCCCGTTTGTTGGCAGCCAGCAAGGCATCACGCAACTCGGGCAAATCGATATCGAACACCGCAATGTCAATGGACGATTTGGCTGCTGCGATGTCAGCCAAAAAGGCTTTGTACATGGGTGATTTGGTGCGTTCAGCTGCCACATCGGGGTAGACCAAAAAGGGCGTCGTTGAGTACAACGTCACTCCTTTGATGGGCACAATCGGGGCTGCGGGGTCGCTGGGGGTGGGACCAGTCGCATCGGGATCGGGTTCAACGGGGTTCTCGTCGACAGTAGGCACAGAATCGCTACTATCGGGGGTGCTGGTGGGGTTAATTTGTTCTTTGAAAAACAACGCAATCAACAACACCACCGCAATCAACAGCAAGACACGCCAATCTTTTGGCAGATTGTTCTTATTCATTATTTGTTCTCTTTACGCCAAAACGATACAAAACGTTGCCATAAACTGGGAGGAGCAGGAGGCTGAATCGGTCGGAGCGGAGTGGTACGAATGGCCATAGTGCGGTCAGAGGCGCGTAATACTTGTACGAAATTGGCTTGAGCCTGTGACACATCACCGCCATTGGCGGCCGTTATCCGTGCAGCAGTGCGAATCGCATTGATTTGCGTAGCTACTGCTTGGTCATCGAGGTCTGTGCGTTGCGCAATTGATTCAGCGGTCGTCGCAGCCCATTGGCGGAGCTGGGTGGCTTGATCACCTTCGAGATCGCCAACCAATGATTCATCTTCCGATATGCGTTCAAGCATTTGCATACGCGCATCATTCATGGTTATTACTCTCTGTTTGCCCTGTAGGCAGGCACATGTACTGAATACACTCAATTATACCGTTACTGAATATATCCAATTATACCGTAATCGTAAATAGTTAGTTTACATTCGCCGTATTGGCAATCGCCTGCAAGAAACGCGGTACAATCACGCGCCAATCATAGTTAGCCACCACAAAATCACGGGTAGGCTTAGTGGCTGGCGGGTTCGCCAAGGTCGCCACAATCGCAGCCGCCATGGCTGCTGGTGTATCAGCCACCTTGCAGTGGGTGTCGTTGAGTCCATCGATACCCTCGACACCGAGGCTGGTGCTGACAATCGGCACTTCGAGGGCCATCGCTTCGAGGACTTTGAGGCGTACCCCGCCACCAATCCGCATCGGCACCACATAGGCATGCGCCCCACACAGATAAGCCCGCGTGTCGGCGACTTCACCCGTCAACGATACTTCACCAGCAGCTTGGAGCGCGAGTAATGCGGGCGAGGGGCGACGCCCTACCGCCACCAACACCACCTCGGGGACGGCCTTACGCACCAACGGCAATACCTGCGCCACAAACCAGCGCAAGGCATCGATGTTGGGGCGGTAATCCATTGTGCCACTAAAGACCAAGGTGGGCCGCACAAAGGGGTGCGGCACCACCCGGCGGCGGTCGAAATAACTGGTATCGACGCCATTAGGCACCACGTATGGCTTCACCGTCGGCACCAATTGGGACAGGGTCTGCGCATCGCCCGTCGATACCGCGGTGACCCCATTCACGGTCGCCAGCATGTTTTTTTCAAAATACTTTAACTTTTGCCATTGAATCAACGAATACAACGCCCCGTGCCACCGCATCGGATTGCGAGCATCGGTCATGGCGGCCCGTTGTTGGATGACGTATTCGGCGTTGAATTCATCAAACAACGTGGGGATGCCGTAGGTTTTGACCACATCGAGATAGGGCGCCATTTCGATACTAAAGGCAATCACCACATCGAAATAGCGTTGTTGCAACAAGGCTTCGAGCTGCTGACGATAGCTCACATCGACATTGCGCAAGGCCATGTCAGGCAACGGGTTGGTCAACGTCTGCAGCGCACGTTGGCGCAGGTTGCGTTTGGCCGGGCCCGCCACCCCAATCACCGTCACCGGTGCGACTTGAGCCTGTACGGCCACTTGATCGGTGATGTTGGTGACAAAGGTCAAGCAGGTCACACTATGCGTATGCGCTATCCCCCGGAGCAGTTGATAGATGCGCATCGTGCCACCACCATAGGGAGGCCACGGCGCATAGGGGGTCAAGACTAATATTTTCATCATTGCATCCATTGATAAAGGGGAATCAACAAAATCCAACCCGCCACGGCGACTGCCGTCAGTGCCGCCAACAATACGCCACCCGCGGCGATGTCTTTGGCACGCCCTGCCAAGGGGTGGTATTCGGGGCTGACGAGATCGACTACCGTTTCGATGGCGGTATTGAGGCTTTCGGCCACCAACACCAACCCCATCGCCAAGCACAATATCGCCCAATCATACACGCTACAGCGCACCACAATTGCGAGGGTTACCACCACCACACTGGCTACGAGATGAATCTGGAAGTTGCGTTCACTACGGGCCACCAACCAAATCCCACGGATGGCGTAGCCAAACGACTGTGGCAAGGTGATATTGCGGGGTGGCAGCGGTGGTGTCATAGATTTATGCTCGCGGTAATTGCAATACTTCCATAATAGCATCTTGGTGTTGGCGCATCACGGCATCTTCTTCGGGGCTCCGTTCGTGATCAAAGCCCAGCAGATGCAACATGCCATGCACCGTCAAAAACGCCAATTCGCGGGCTTCGCTATGCCCGTACTCGGCGGCTTGGCGTTGCACATGCGGCCACGAAATCGCAATGTCACCCAAATAGCGGGGCATCCCGGGGGGCAACACAAAGCGTGGGTCACTGTCGTCATCGGCGAACGACAACACATCGGTTTGGCTGTCGATTTTGCGGTAGTCACGGTTGTATTGGTGGATTTCTTCGGCGGTGGTCACATAGACCGATACTTCGATGGCTCCCTTGGTTTGTTGCTGTGTCAAGGTGGCCCGCACCGCCCGCTCGACCAAAGCTTCGTCGATAACCACACCGACTAATTCGTCCGAAAGTTGTACCTCTACAATTGCATTGCTCATATGTGTCCTTGCGGTTCTACGACCGGTTCACCGATTAGTTTTTTGGGGGGAGAATAGTCAACACGGGGGTGATAAATCCCTTTGAGGGTAGTAATAAATGCTTCGCGAATCCGCGTTATGTCGTGCAATGTGACTTGGGCATCGGCGAGTTGGCCGTTTTGGATGCGCTCGTCGATGATTGATGTCACCAAGGCATCAATGGTTTGCCCATCACCGATTTTGGTGGCCACCGCCCCACTCTGCACTTTCGAACGCACCGTCGCTTCGACACTATCTGCCAGCATCATAATCACCTGCTCACGTGAGGTGGGGATGGGGCCAGGGTAGGTGAAATCGGCGATGTCGGTGCTGGCATCGGCCTCGAGCGCTTTGTGATAAAAATAGCGCACCACCGACGTGCCATGATGGGTCGCAATGAAATCAATCAATTTGACGGGCAAACGGGCAGTTCGGGCCATCACGATGCCATTACGCACATGATCAATGATGATTTGGGCGCTTTTGTGGGGGGGCAAACTATCGTGCAGGTTGACGCCATCGCTTTGATTATCGGTGAAATAAAAGGGATGCTCGACTTTGCCGATGTCGTGATAATACGAGGCCACCCGCAGGAGCAAGCCGTCGGCATTAATTGCCTCGGCAGCACTTTCGGCCAAATTCCCCACGGCGATACTGTGGTAGTAGGTGCCCGGCGCTTCACGCACGAGGCGTTGCAACAATGGTTGGGAGGGGTGGGCGAGTTCGAGTAATTGTAGTCCCGACACCATGCCGGCGAGTGTGCCAAAAATCCCACACAGGCTGAGCGCCAACAACGCCGACAACAAGGCGCCACCACCACTAATCGCCAACAGCGGCCAAATCGCATTCCAATCGGTTTGGCGCTCGATCATCAACAGCACCCCCAGCGCCGTCACCATGCTGATAAGCATGGCTACGACCCCAGCCACCACAAACGCCAACGAGCGGTCGACCCGGCGGGTCATGATGCTGCCCACAATTGCCGCCATAAACGGGGGCAAACCGAGAGCCAACGAGCCCTTGCCAATCAAAAAGACCGCAAACCCTACGGTGATCGTCACCAGCAAGGCACTGCGTAGCCCATAAAACGTCGAGACGAGTAGGGCGGCCATCACCAAAGGCGATGCCCCCACCAGCATGGGGGCCACACCGGCGCCGATGCGCGTCAATACCACCGCCACCACGATCAATCCCACCAGCGCCCACAGCTCGGTTGCGCGGGTGGCTGCGTTGCGGTCGACATGCCACAAGCTAGTGGCAAACACCACCGCCAATACCACCGCCATCAAGATCTGCCCGAGGATTTCGTACCAGGTGACCCGCAGACTAAGCACGCCGAGTGCAGTAAGTTTTTCGAGAATGACAGGGGTGACTACATCACCGGCTCGCACGATGTTTTCGCCTTGCTGGATGGCTACCGTCACCGGTGCGACTTTGGCACGAGCGGTGATTTGGGCTTGTTGCGTGCGGGCTTTGTCAACAGCCACATTGATTTGGATGAATGGCGTAATAAAGCGCGAAATCAATGCGCCCCTGTCGCTCGGAGTATTGCTGATATACGAAGGAATAATCGACTCCGTCAGCAATTGCATCGAGCGCACATCGATACGGTTGCCCACGTCATTGAGTGAGCGGTCGTAGATGACGAGTATCTGTGTACGCAGTTTTTCCCAGTCAGCCACGCTCAAGTCGGTGAGTTGTTGGGCGATTGGTCGCGAAATCAAGTCGACATCAAGGGTAGTATCGATGGCTTCAATCATCTGCATGCGATTTTTCCACGATTCACCATTGGTGCGGATTTTTTCGATGCTATCGAGCAGATTTACCAATTGCACCCGTTGATTGAGCAACAAATACGGGTCGATGCTAGCTTGGATGAGTTCGGGGTCGGCAGCAGCCGTCTCTTGGGCTTGGGCGGTCAAGACGTCACTCACAAAGGTAACTTGCCGTGGCGCTTGCACACTTACCGGGCTGGGGCTGCCCACCACAATCCCTTGTACCGACGCGGGTTGTACCGTAAACACTGCCCAGAAACAGAGCGCAAGTACACCCGCTGCCCCCCACAACAAGCGTTGTGAGGGGGCAATAAATGGCGTAATTGAAGACAGTGTGGGCAATTTCATCATTTAGCTCAACAACTCACGCACCACTTGATTGAGGATGCGGCCATCGGCGCGCCCTTTGAATTGTTGCATCACCACCGGCATGACTTTGTTCATGTCGCCGGCCCCTTTGGCACCTGCTTGGGCGATGATCGCCGCAATTTGTGGGCGGAGCTCGTCTGCACTCAACATGCGGGGCAAGTAGGCTTCGAGGATGACCACTTCTTTTTCTTCTTTTTCGGCTAGCTCTGGACGATTGCCTTTACGGTACATGTCGACCGATTCACGGCGGCGTTTGACTTCTTTGATGATGATGTCGATCATTTGGGCTTCGCTCAGCGACACCGCATCGACTGCCGCCTGACTTGCCGCCAGGTTCGATTCACCACCGGCAGCGTCATAGGCTTGCTTTTTTTGATTATCAAAACTACTTTTGATGGCATTCATCGCCATCCGCAACGTATCGACCCGCAACTGGTCACGGGCCCGCATGGCATCTTTCATGTCACTTTGTAGGCGTTGGTGCATATTGAGCATCTCGAAACTCACTTTCGTTGATTACAGCGCGATACGCCGGGGGCGGACGCGTTGTTGTTCTGCCTTTATAATAGCCTGAATTTGCGCAACCGCATCATCGAGGCGTTCGGCTCGGTTAAAGACCACATAATCAAAGGCCCCTACTTGGGCCATTTCGCGTTCGGCATGGGTTAGCCGGCGGGCAAATTGTTCGGGCGATTCGGTGCCCCGCCCCAACAAGCGCTGTTTGAGTTCATCCATGCTCCCAGGCGCCAAAAAGACCTGAATCGCGCCGGGTACCAAGCGCTTGAGGGTGGCCGCCCCTTGGACGTCGATGCGCAAAATCACGTTGTGGCCCGAATCAAGCCCCGAACGGATGCTCTGCTTGGGGATGCCTTTATAGTGGCCATAGACCTCGGCCCACTCGACCAGTTCGTTTTGGGCAATCAAGGCCTCAAATCCTGCGGTATCATAGAAAAAATAGTCGACGCCGTCGACTTCATTGGGGCGTGGTGGCCGACTGGTCGCCGTCACCACGAATTGGAATGCTTCGTCGCACTCGCGCAAGCGGGCCAGCAAGGCATCTTTGCCGACGCCAGATGGCCCAGAGATGACCAACATCAGCGGTTGGGGGCGCGCACCACGCAGCAGCGGATTAAGTTCGTTGTCGGATGTCATCATATTGGTATACTAACAGCTATGACAATCGATACATTGGCCGTCACGGCCCTGTGCCACGAGCTCCAAGCTTTTGTTGGCGCCAAAATTCAAGATAGCGTAATCGCCTCACCCTTGAGCCTTGCGCTCGAGCTCTACCACCAACGCCAGCGCCGCTGGCTGTTGCTGTCTGCTCACCCCAAACTCGCTCGCCTCGCCCTGCACAGCCAACGCATCCCCCGTGGGGTTGATCAAGCCACGCCGTTGTTGCTCCTTTTGCGCAAATATGTCGAAGGGGGTCGTGTAATCGCCGTAGAGCAACCTGACTTAGAACGCATCATATCGCTTAGTATAGCCAAACCACTCGAACCACGCAACCCCGACGAACCAGTCACCGAACTGGTCATCGTCAAACTCATCATCGAAATCATGGATCAACGGAGCAATATATTCCTCGTCGACGAACACGGTACCGTCATCGAATGCGTCAAACGGGTCACCGCCCAGATGAGCCGGCGGGTGGCACTCCCCCAACACCCCTACACCATCCCCCCCGTCCCCGACAAGGCTGACCCTCGCACCGGCGATGTCACGCCGCTGTTGGTCACACTGGCTCACGAGCCCAACCTCGCCAAGGCCATCGTCAGCACCTATCGGGGCGTGTCGCCGCAAATGGCCCGCGAAGCGGTCTTTCGCGGCGACGACGACCCCGCCCAGAGTATGGCACAGCTAGCCGCCCTGTTTGCAGCCCCGGCGCAGCCGTCGATTATTCACGACGAATATGGCGTGCCTCAGTTTTTTGCGGCCTATCAACTCACCCACAAAGGTCACTTCAAACAAATCGCCAGCGTCAGTGACGCCATCATTGCCTATGTGGCTTCTCGTGAGGCCCTCGGTGATTACCGCCGGCGCCGCGATGCCTTGGCCCAGCGCATCAACGACCACCGCGAACGGGTGATGCGCCAATACAACGCCCTCAACCAAGAAATGACCAAGGCCGAAGCCCTCGAACAACTGCGCTGGGAAGGTCAGATGATCTATGCCTACATCCATGACATCACCCCTAGCATGAGTAGCCTGGTCGTCGAAGGGCAATCGATTAGCCTGACGCCCCACGTGCCCCCCTCGCTCCAAGCCCAAGAGCGCTTTAAACAGTACGACAAAGCCAAATCAGCCCTCGCTGGCTTGCCCGAACGCATCCAGAAGGCCACAGACGAACTGGCCGGCATCGACGAGACCTTGACCTTCCTTGATTTGGCCGAAAGCTTCGAAGCCATCGAGTCGGTGGCCCGTGACGCCCTCAATGCCGGCTGGGTGCGGGCCGCCGATGTGCCCCGCCAAGCCCGCGTCAAACCGTTGCCACCGCTACGGTATAGTTTCGACAATTTCATCGTCTATTGTGGGCGCAACGCCTACCAAAACCAGCTGGTGACCTTTACCATCGGCGAATCCCAAGACATCTGGTTGCACGCCCGCGGTATGCCTGGCGGCCATGTCATCATCAAAACCCAAGGGCGCCCAGTGCCGCCCGAAGTGATGCGCCAAGCAGCAGCCCTCGCCGCCTATCACAGCAAATCACGCAACGAATTAGCCGTCGATATCGATTATTGCCGGCGTAGCGGTGTGCGCAAAGTCAGAGGTGGCCCTCCCGGACTCGTGACCTGCACCGCCGACGGCACCCTGCGAGTGGCGCCCCTCAAAGCGCCGGATTTGCCGTGATGACGTAGGCGAAACTATTTACATTTTTCGTGTTTTCATCTATACTCAGCATACATCCATCGTTACGTTGGTTCGGAACAAATAATGACTACTATTGATGAACTCTATGCCCAAGTAAATGCGTTGCCACCCGACCAACGAGCCACGCTCATCGCGCGCCTGTTGCACGATACCACGCCAGATTATGCAAGTGACAATCAATTATCCTGGGGACAAAACCTTGTGCGCTTGATCGAATCAATGCCACCAATTCAGTTAATCGATGATCATATCGATGATCCAGTGGCGTGGGTCAACGCACAACGTGCCAAACGCCAGGCCCTCGTCGAGGCACGGGTAGCCGAATATGATGCACAACATGGGGTGCCCCACGATAACCACAATTCTTGACACAACGACGTTGCCTTCGCGATTCAGCCCTATCAATCGTAAATCACGTCGCACTTTTTTGGTTTTATTCTTTTGGTAAAAAATGCGTGGGGCGCATGTTCGTGAATCAGCAGGCATGAGGTCTATAGTAGGCGCAGGGCTCGTGTACACCGACACGTGGTGCAATCCTACATTTCCTATTGCCTAAAATATGTGGTAGAATTAACCCTCGTGCCGGGGTTGTCCCGTAGCAGCACATGCGAAGGTACTGACACAAAGAGGAGTTGTCAACATGGCTATCGAACTCAATTTGATCAAACGCACCGTAATCGGCAAAAAAGTCAACAATTTGCGCAAAACTGGTGTATTGCCTGCCACCGTATACGGCAAGCATTTGCCCCCAATCACCGTGCAGACCGAGGCCCGCGCCTTTGCCCCAGTCATGAAGGCTGCCGGCAAAACGTCGTTGGTCACCCTCAACATCGCCGGTGAAGAACCGATTGCCGCCTTTATCCACAGCTTCCAACGCCACCCCGTCAGCCGTGCCATCATTCACGTCGACTTCCACGCCGTCGACATGAGCGAGACGGTTGAAGTCGATGTGCCCGTGCACATGAAGGGTGTATCGCCGTTGGTTGTGCGTGGCGATGCTATTTTCAACAATGTCACTACCTTGCGCGTACGCGCCTTGCCCGGCAATTTGCCCACCGAAATTGTGGTTGACGTCAGTGGCCTCGACATGTTCGACAAAGCCATTCGCGTCAGCGACATCAAGCTCATTGGTGGCGCCATCATCCTCGGTCTTGCCGACGACCTCGTGGTCGGGTTGGCAGCCGTCAACCGTGGTGAAGTGGTGGCTACGGCCAATGCCGCCGAGCCAGAATTGGTGCGCACCCGCGAAGCCAAAGCCTAAATCGTTCCCACGATCCCCCTCACCGCGCAATTGCGTAGTGGGGGGGATTTTTGTGGCCGTTGCCCTGCAAAAAAAGCACAAAAATATCCCACCAGCGACCCCGTCGCCGGTGGGATGGAGGGAGGGTATCTCCGTACGGTAACTCGTTAGCGGGCTACCTTTACGGTGATACCCATACGCATGTGACTACTACCCATGAGCACCACCTCCTTTATGCCTAGACGGCATTTTGTTTCAAAAAGAATCCTAGCTAGATAATACGCAGGTTTGCAAAATTTGTCAAGAGACAAATTGCGAGTATCCGGCGTCATTTCCTGTCAGTGTGTACAACCAGGTGAGGACAGCTCCCGGCACACAAAGAAACTCTCATGGTGCACCCAAACACGTTGGACCCATAGACGCACAATTGTTGTTTAGCGGGACATTCGTTTGGCGTCGCTATGAAAACACCACAAATCCGTCGCAAATTCCCATAAATCCACCACATCACTACTCAATATTATGCTGATACGACGGATTTGCAAAAACACGTTAGAAAGTAACGTAAAAGATTACCTATTTCACCTGTATTATAAAAAAGGATAGGGAGGTTGTATTCAAAGAGGTTAATCATGTCAAGAAACACTAAATTGCATACAATTGGCATAGTGATTGTGGTTGCAATCATGACGTTGATGGTCTTTTTTGTGGTGCGTGGCATCCAATCCGAATCAGTCACCCACAAACTCCAAAACGCCCAAACAGTTGCCAAACTCAGTGGCCAATACGAATTCTCCAGCGAAATCAATCAATATACCGATTATGCGCCGGCCATCACCAATTACGGCAAAGCAAGCCGCCACGATCAGATGATTATCAGTGGCAGCATCAATGAATCAGCCCAAACTAGTAGTGTCACAATTGCCAATGGCCAAGGCATCGTACTCGAAATCAAACGCGAGCGAGGTGTCACCTACGTGCGCCAGCCAGGCACAAGCTGGCAACGAAGCGCCAGCAACAACACCGCCCAAATCAATACCTTGACCTATTTGGCAGGCGTCATCAATCCCGCAATAAATCCCCAAAACCGCTTGCGTTATGATTTTGGGTTTGATGGTGCGACCTTTGTCGCCCATTTCAATCGCCTGCTCAATGCCGATAGTGCCCACGGCGTCAAGTACAACGAAGAGTGGTATGCCCTCGCGCAGTCATCGCAGTTCAACAGCACCAATGGGAATGGGCAACTGACGGTTGACAAAGATGGATTACCGGCGTCCATGGAATTGCATTTGACCCAGCCGGCGAGCCATCAAACCGGAGCCGTAAAAACCACCATCAAAACGACGTTTTTTGGCTATGCCCGCACCGGATTAGCGCTACAAAAAATGCTCAACAATCCCTTGACCATTGTGGGCAATCTGTTTGGGACAGATACCAATAGCATCCAAACGGTATTGTATAGCCTACTCGCGATTTTGCTTTTTAGTATTATCGCTGGCGCAGTCCATCTCTTTCGCACCCGCTTGTACCTGCCGGTGACGATGTTGG
This sequence comes from Roseiflexaceae bacterium UBA965, assembly GCA_002292925.1. Taxonomy (GTDB): domain Bacteria; phylum Chloroflexota; class Chloroflexia; order Chloroflexales; family Roseiflexaceae; genus UBA965. The sequence continues at coordinate 15,783 of DBCF01000141.1, forward strand.
CGCTGGGGATGTTGGTATTTCAACCATTTAGTACCATCCCACAGACCCAAGCAGCCACCAAGCAAGACAACGCCCCAGTCCCCACCCCTGGCACGACTACCGTACAACCGGAATACTCATTTAACCCACTGGTATCGCCACTCCAACAAGCAAGCATGATTGCACTGCCGAGTGCTGGTGTCACCACCGGTGCAGGGAGCGTCGTCGCGACGAATGGCAGCAGTCGGGCGCTGACAACCCGGGCGGGTACAGATACCGGTGTCGATACTGACAAAGATGGCTTGTCTGACGCAGAAGAACAACCGTTTGGTTCCGACGTAAACATGGTTGATACCGACAGTGATGGACTCACCGATTACGATGAGTACAAACTTCTCACCAACCCTAAGAATTCTGATAGCGATACAGATAAGCTCACCGATTACGATGAAACCCAAATAGGCACAAACCCCGCTGATGAAGATAGCGACAATGATGGTTTAAGTGATTGGGTAGAAGTCGTCGAATTTACCGAGTATACGGGGTCATCCAATAGGTTTTATACCAACCCATTATCATCCGATACCAATGGTGATGGCGTGACGGACACGATGGAATGTACAGAAAAACTGACAACTAAACCTGAGGATGATTGTACTGATTCAAATGACGATAAAATCCCTGATTTCATTTCATTTGATGATGATGGCGACTCTGTACCTGATGCATATGACCTTTCGCCGCTTAAATTATCGAGTACAACATACACCGATAAATCTCCATTTACCCTTAATATTACCGGCATGACAGCCAACAAACCATTAACTGTTGATATCCAGATTCGCCCAAATAGTGCCCAACTCCTGTATGCCAATGGTGCCATTTATGACTGGCCCAGTGGTGATAACGATGGGCAAATTATCCGTTCCAAAGACACTACCTATGCCACAAGCGCAAGTTTGAGTCCGTCACCTACAGATTCCAAGTCCTCCGAAGGTGATATACAAATCTCGACATCACTCGAAATACAAATTCCTATTTCACAAAAAAATTATGGCGGCATACCGGTCAAACGATGTACTACAAATTTCATTACCGAAACGACTCGCCTGAGTGTAGAAGACCCAAACTCATGTGTTGACACCGACAAAATCAAACCCTACGGCATGAGTGCCGGGGTTAAGCAAACACCCAGCGGAGCATTGGACAGAACAACCGCAACAGTGAATGTGTCACTCAACCCGGTATACGACAGCACAGGTACGATTGTGGCCTATAACACCCAGCTGTTTTATTGGCCTACAGCAACCACCACCATTGCCACCCAACAAGTGCGCATGCAATGGCTGGTTTCGTCGATTCAAAATGTATGCCCTAAAAATAAAGCAGATTGTAAAACAGACGAAAAAATCGATACCCTATCTGTAATCACTACGTATTATGCCGACTGGAAACTGGCAGGACTACAAGCAACTGAATCTTTCGGCACCAAAACAGCTATTATCTATGAAGACGCAACCAAACCCTCCATCACCAATAACACAAATCGACGCCTTGAAATCAGCAAAATTGCCGATCTCATGGATTATTTGTTTATTCGGATTCCATTTTTTGATATTGATGGGACTCACCTAGATAAATCAATACCAGTGTTGTTTGATAATCTAGAAAATAGTAACGCTAGTACCGACAATTATGGTATTGACAAAACTGCCACCAAAACATTCACTAAATCATATGACACTTTGATCGACACAATCAAATTACAAACAGGAGAACTCCCAATACTCCTCGATAAACAATTAAAGTCAACTAAACGTGCTGATTGTAAAAACATAACCACGGTTGATTGCCGACCTGCAGCAATAATCCTAACCGAAAGTATAAGTCGCATATCATCTATTAGTGACAATACCACAATCAAATTCGAACCCGATCAAGACAAACTAAACACCCGCACATCAACAGGCAATATCTATGGCGTAAATGAAAAAGGTAATTGGTACGCACTAACAACTGCAGAATTGGGAACCGAATACACACAAATCATTACAAGTGTAGATCATTCAACAATTAGTAATAAACGCCCGCAAGGCTTCACTGATGCTGAGTTTGAAGACCTGATAAAAGCGATGACGACCACGCGCATCACTGCATTCCTCGAAATAAAAACCGCTACCTTTGTAGAGACAGCAAATGTTTGTGATCATTGTGTACAAAGACAAGTTGATTTTGATATCCCCGACATAAAAAATGTTTTTAAGGTTTTTGAGAATGAAAAAATATCTGATTGGAAATTGTCATACGCTACCGAATTAGATATGTTTGGTGTGTACTATACCAACATGAAAAAGGCGCTTGATCAAGAACAATCAAAAATAAAGCAAGAGAATACCGATGAAGATAAACTCGAAAAACAATATGAAGAAGTCAAGATTCTGCCGGGAAGTTTAGAAAAAATAGTCAATATCCCCTTGGCAGCCTTTAGCGGACTGAAATCAAGAAAATCTACACTAAAAAATCTACCTCAAGGTATAAGAAATGCATGGAATGATTTAAAAAATCCCAGTGTACCTAAAATACAAGAAATACAATGGTGGAAAAATGGGTTAACCTCGGGCAAAACGTTTATATCAACTGTATTTAGCAAAATCAGCACAGCGAGTAGTAGTGTAGGCGCAGTATTATCCGGAGCTACGGTAATCGCAGTATTTGCAGGTGCTGATGAGAAAACTTTAAGAAATCTTAAGATATCTGCAAGTGTCTTCACTGCAGTTGGTGCTGGTTACGAAGCATATACGCTAGCAAAATCTTTAAAATCATCTGGATTGTATGGCTTTAAAAACTTAATAAAGGCGGCGGGGTATGCAAAAAGCATAGGAAAATTGGGGAAAGCAATGGTGGGGCTTGCTATCGCAGCAGTATGGGTGGTAGGCATTATGCAAGCGTTAGACGCTGAGTATGATTATCAAATCGGTAATGCCATTGCCGGGGCCATTGGGCAAACGGTTGCAATCATTATCCTACTAGCGATTTCGATGATACCTGTTGTCGGACAACTTATTGCAGGAATCATTGCCGCCATTGATGCGATTGCAACTGCCATCTGTGAAGGTGTATCAGAGAAAGCCAAACGAAGCACTGCGGGTAAATTGCTTTGTGGGGGAATTACCGGTCTTATCGCTAATCTGTATACTCCATACGTTGCCAATCTCATCGTAGACCCCGATGATGAATACTCACATTATCGGGACATAAGTATAAATGACATCAGACTCGACAACACCGTTATTGGCTTTCGCACTGGCAATGGCCTCACACAAGAATACAAAGTAATAGACTATATTGAACGTATGCCGTTCCCTTCAACCTGGATGTCATTTCCGTATTTTTGGCAATGGAAAGACCAAAACGAGACAAATACATCTTTTGCGTATAAACTTGGAACACAAGTAGATATGAGTGACTCGATAGACACAGGGTCACAAACAAAAGAATGGAAAGTTAATCTACCCTGTATTCCAACAGTCTCCGTGACTAAGCCTGCATGTGAGTTTTATAGCGATGATGACAAAACATTTAGCTATCGCAGATCAACAATACTTACATACAAAGAAGACCTTAGTTTGACGGGTATCAACGCAGCACTACCCGATCTCTATCTGTCGACCGCAGCCAAAGCAGATCAACAAACGTGTGTTGCTGTTTTTAATATCCCTGGCTGTTGGATTGAAACCCACACACATAAACCAAAGTATGTCAATCTCAACGCGAGCAACAAAACAATATTCGACGTTTTTCCTGCTACAATCGAAGAATTTGTCACGATGCAAGCAAAATCCAATGAAGGCTTCACCTTTGCATGGTCTCCATTAAATGCGTCGCCACCCTTCCCTGCATTTATAGATGCTGATAATGATGGGGTGTCACACAAATTTGAACAGAAATATGGTACTTCAGATAATAATTACGACACAGATACTGATGGCATCAGTGATGACCGCGAAATAGCGCTTGGTACCAATCCCTCAATTGCCGATAACGACCGCGACAGTCTCAGCGATTATCAAGAATTTTTGTATGGCACCAACCCGAATCTCGCTGACAGCGATGGCGATGGCCTACTCGATGGCGAAGAAGTTATCCACATGGATGCTACGGGCACAGTGCGCGGAGGATGGCAAGTCGTCTATGCCATTCGTAATGGCGTGTCACAGGCAACCTGGATTAGCTCGAATCCAAATAATGCCGATGGCGACAATGACGGTATCGGCGACCTCCGTGAAAAAGTACTCGGCTGGAGCCCTTATGCCAAAAACAGTGGCAATATCCTCAACGTCAATGGCAGCGTCGCAGAAGCAATCAATCCACTGCTTTTCACCGACTTTGAAAACACCACGCCGAACTCACCTACCAACAATCTCACGACTAGTGGCACAATTGCCAGTCTGCTCAAATGTACCTCAACCGCATGTCCGCAGAGTGCCACCTTCACAGATCGTGTCCTAGGTGTCACGACCAAAGGGTTGACATTTACTGGGAAACAATCACTCAGCACAACCGGTATCAACGGGCAAATCGACAATCAGTTCACGTTTGGTTTCTGGGCCAAGCTAACGGGTAGAGTGTCGGATTGGTACGCTAGCGACAACTTCAGGTTTTCACTGAATCCGTACCATGAAATCGAAATATCGGTGTCACACGAAAAAAGCAAGACGTTTATAAGATTTCCCACCCAAAAAACAATTTCGCAATGGGCTCACTATGCAGTTACCGTAAACAATCGTCTGATAATAGTCTATGTTGATGGTGTCGAACTAGGTCGCCACACTTTAGCGGCCGACATCGTCAAATCCAAAACCGACACAACATCCTTCATGGATGGGTACACAGGATCAATCGATGATCTGGCGCTGTTCAAGATTGCCTTACGGCCAAACGAGATTATGCAACTCAAAGATGGGTTAATGCCCAATGGGAACGACTTAATCATCCGGCCTGGTGATCGTATACTCACCAGTGTTACTACATCCAATAAATTACTCGGCCGGAGCATGCAGGGCAATGTCACTGTCAGTAGTGCTTCAGCCAAAAACGGCTTCCAAACCAACCAACTCGTGACCACCTCAATGGCCGCCAACGCCAATACCACATTCACTACGGTCATTGAAGCACCAGGCCAAGTCAACACAACCAGCCAATCAAACGTCAACAGTTGTGTCTTTGCAGACACCGAGCTCTGTGTCAAATTTGCCGAATCATTTAGTACGTTACCTTATCGATTTACCGATACGTCCAACAATGCGAGTACCCTGAGTTGTACCAGTACCCAAACTTGCCCAACCCCAACTATGGACGCCGACCAACCAGTATGGAAGTTTAATTCACAAACGTCGCTCACCACCACCCCTGCAGTGGGCAACAATATCAGCAACAAAGATTTTACCATTGCCGCCTGGGTGCGCCCAGACGGACAAGGGACCACATTACGGGTCATCGCCAATAGTACCAATACCCGAACACTGATGCAGGTGGCGCTCAACCAAGAGCGTCCACAATTTATCATCGGTAGCAATAAACCGTTATTACTAAATGATAAACTTCCCTTAAATACATGGAGCCATGTCGTATTTACCGTGGCAAACGGCATCCGTAGCATTTATGTCAATGGCAAATTAAAGGGTTTTGACAAAACCCCTATAAAATATCAGAGAGAGGTTTTTGGTGCATTGAGTATCGGCCGTGACCTAACCACAAATTCATTTGCGGGGAGTATCCGAGACCTACAAATCAACTCCCGTGCCTTAGATACCACACAAATCATGGCACTCGCCAATAGCTGCGAAGACCCATTGTTGCTCACCTGTCTACCATTGACAAACGACACTACCGATTGGAGTATCTACGGGCTGAACCAAGGTGTCACCGTCACTGGTAATAATACAGCCGGGGTAACCTTGCCAACTAGCTATGCCGAACTGCTTACCAATAACAACTTTACTGTGGTTGCCAAATTCAAATTGAATAGCCTGACCCAAACAGTAATGCAAACCGGCACAGCCAACGGCACCGGTAATCAATTCAAATTGTGGGTAAATGGTGGCGTGCCAACCATCAGCATGGGTAATAGTAGCGCTACCCTGCCCACAACCCTCAACACCAACGATACGTATTTCATCAGCGGTCGCTACAACGCCGGCGTACTCTCACTCAGCATCCGCAACAGCACCACACTCAACCAGTCAGCCCAAACAACCAGTAGTGGCCTGCTCAAGGGTCAAGACCCTGTGGTGCTTGGCACCAGCGGGATGACACTCACGCAGGTACGCATCTACCGCACCGCCCTCAGCGATGCCACGATTGCAGCAATAGCACGCTATAGTCTGTTTGGCAGCATGAGTACGACCATGAATCAGGCACCCGTGTCTGATCAACTACAAATCAATGTCGATGCCCGCGAAAAAATCATCAGTCCTGAACCTGACTTCGAACGGCTCAAAGGGAACTGCGAAGTAGACACTGCAAAACTTTGTGTGCCGTTTGATGATGATAAATTTGTTACTGCGCGACCTTATACAGAACCAACTGTCACCGCATCACAAACCAATTGGGTAAACAAAATAACCGATGGTGATAAATCTAACGGAACACATTTAATCTCGACAAGCCCTGTATGGATACAACTTGATTTGGGCAAAGAAATGTCAATCGAAGAGATCGCGGTAACCATGGGTCCTAAAATTAATACTTTGCATAGAACTCCTATGGTTTTTTTAATGGAACATGACTTTAACACTAAATATGCCGTAGACATATTGGGGTCTTATTTGGGAGGAGGTCGAACAGCCGCAATTAATAAGTTAAAAGAAGTATCCAAAAACTGGATGTATGTCGCTTGTACTCGAGATGAAGTTAGCATTGATAATAACAGCAATACAAACTGCATGAATAATGTAGGTTCCGAACATGTAGTCACTTTTAATAAATCAAAAATAGGAAATACCGAATTAACAGAACCTACAAAAGCGCGCTATATTCTTTTTTACAATGATGGCATAGACACTTACGAAGTGCTAAGTAAGATCCCAGATTGGCTGTATATTCATGAAGTACAGGTCGCTACTACGTCATCATCCAATTCTACATTCGGCTACGACTGTAGAAAAACAGCGAGCTGTCCCGAACTTGACAGCGGTGGTGCAGTATTTTCCCCCTCCCCTGCTACCTATTTGCAGTTATCAGGATATGTGAGCAAACAAATTTTCAAATCGAATACCGGTACGCAAGACTTCACCGTGATGACCTGGGCCAAATTCAACGACACTAGTGATACAATTGTAGGCGATCGTCGTATATTATATGACTTTGGGGGGCGTCAAGAAGCAGACAAACGCCTCTCTTTGTTGGTGCGTAATAGTAAATTGTTAATGTCATATTGGAATAATGATTTAGACGGACCAATACTTAGCCCCAACAAATGGTACCATCTTACATTTGTCCAAAGAGGGAATACTAGAGAAATTTATGTCGATGGGTTATTAAAAGCTCAAGACACAGACAAACCAAAATTAGCAGCAGCCAGCTTACTTTTAATTGGTACTGGTTATGACTATGAAAAGTCGTCATTTGCACAGTCGTTAAACGGCACACTGCGTGATTTCCAGATTCACAGGGCCGCATTAAGTGTAGCCCAAATCAACAGTGCAGCCCTAACCCGCGCCTATGAGCTCAACGTGCCGTTTCGTGAGCCGGCCGCAGCAAAATCATTTAGTGATATTCGCACTCCGAACCTGGGGTTTGTGTGTGTAAATACGTGCCCCATCAGTGGCGTGTCTGGGCGCGACAACACTGCGGTACGGTTTGATGGCAATCAACCACTGAAATTAAATCCTGCGGCGCGTAAATACATTTCATATGTCGATAATCCAACACCAAAATACAGCATTGGGATGTGGATTAAACCAAGTCGCTATGGTACACAAATACTCGGTAGCAGTACGAATCCACAAGCAACCAATCTCGCAATAGCTGACGGACGGGTTATGTTGCAATATGTGACCTCCAAGCAATTGAGTAGTCCGATTTATTCAGCGTCAGCATTACCGTTAAACCGCTGGTCATACGTGCTTGTGAAGGTCAACGGTAGCAAGGCTAGTATTGCCATCAATAATAGTACTCTCACGGAACAAGCCGTAAATACAACTGAGTTAAATTGGTATTCTTCTGAGTTAACGCTCGGCGAAACCTTTGCAGGTGATATCGACGAATTCACGGTTTCACCAGAATCAGATGTCACCGTACCAGCCACCACCAACATCAATCAAGCACCCAACTGGGAATTAAACTTTGAAGACACCCTGAGTAGTGTACAGACTGTCGTCACAAACGGCGTCACTAGCACAACCCAAATCGATAATCTGGTGCTCCCCAACGACACCCCTCTGCGCAGTGGCATCAAGCGGTTGCAATATGCGGCTCGTTGTGACTTTGACACCAAAGTGGCATGCCCTGTAGGCAACATAGAGGGGATGGCCGGGATCGCCAGTGCGTTTAATGGCAAAGATACCATGCTCCAAGTTGATAACGAAATCACGCTGATGGACGAAATCAAAAATGGTGGCACCATCCAGCTAATGATCAAGCCAGATAATCTAGCGATTACGCAAACGGTGTTTAATTATGGTGATGGTAGCACCAACCCATTGTATGTACAAATTGAGCAGGGGAAAATCAAAATAACCATAGGTCAAAAGGTTTATATAGCAAGTACAGCGTTACCCCCTGGCTGGAGTCAACTTTCGTTTAGTTATGGCACTACTGGATTTAAGTATTATCAAAACGGTGTAGCAGATGATACATTTAAAAATGAAATTGCATCTGCTACGTTTACTACTAATAGTGGATATAAGCTACGCATCGGTGGCAAATATAACGATAGTACCTTCAGCGAAATGTTCCGAGGGCAAATCGACGATATCATTTTCACGCCAACCACCGTGGCTGACCACAAAATATACCAAATTGCGCGGTCGCAATTTTCACAGACAATCACCAAGTCCAATATCGCCGCAGTCACTCTTGATGCAGATTTGCCCGTCGTCACTATCAAAAACCCCAGCCACGTTTCTGCTGATGGTGTGCAGTTTGTGGTCAATACAGAGGATGCTACGTCTAGCATATTGACTGCACGGTCACAAGTCACCGCTAACAGCAATAGCAATCAGGCTCCACTCGACCTCGCCACCCCAGCCTGTAACGATGCACGCGCAGGCTATGCCTACTGTCCAACCTTCGTACTCACCCGTACGAATCCTAATACCCAAATAGAAGGCAAATATACCATCACGGCATCGGCCGTCGATGCGGTGGGTAATATCGGCATTACAACATCAACAATTTTGGTTGATACTACCCCACCGATTGTCGCATTGGTACGACCAACAGTGCCCTATACTGTTACCCGTAGCATAGACGAACTAATGCCCTCGCTACAGGTACGCTTGACTGCAACCGACCCCGTGCTTGTCAATTCAAGCGAGAGTGCAGGGAGTGGTGTCGCCAGCCTAAGTGTCAACATCAAAGATTCGAGTGGGCGCACCGTCAATCAACAGCCAATCCCAGCCGTATTAATCAATGGTACATGGCGTGCAACAATCCCCTTACCCTTTGCCAATCCATCAGGATACTACACCATCGGCGCCATTGCTAGCGACGCAGTAGGCAACAAAAGTAGCGAAATAATGGTTACGGGAGCAGACCCAATCGAAGTCGATGGCAGTGCCCCTAGTGATGTGATTGTGTCACCATCACCGTACGATCCTAATCAATATTTCGTCAGCAATCAAGCCATAACCGGCCGAATTTCGGATCAAACCGATGGCCGAACTGCGCTCCAACAAAATTTGCGCGTTCGCCTAGACTTTGAGGCCCCCGATGGTGCAGACGCGTTTGATAATCGCGCAGACAGACGCTACAACACGAGTTGCACTATTTGTCCAATTATTGCCCAAGACACCACCGATACCAGCAAACGCGTAGCCCGCTTCAACATCGACAATAGCGTGACGGCGCAACAATCATTGACCATCGCCAATGCAGCCACCGTACTCACCGGCACCTTTAGCATCGCCTTTATGGCCAAGATCAACGATACCGGTACGCTGATTAGCACTGGGGTGACGAGTAACCCCCGACTGCGCATCCAAGTCACCAAAGTCGGTAGCGCATTCCAAGTCGCTGCCAAAAAAGGGAGTACCAGCGTTAGCACGCCCCCAACCCTCGCGAGCAATACTTGGTACTATTTTATTTATAGCGAATACCGTGACGGCACCACTTCCAAGATTAGTTTGGCGTATGGTAGCAATTTGACTAATTTGGTTACCCCAGCAACGAAAGACTTCACTGGCGCACTACCACCCGTCCAAGCCAATATCATCATCGGTGCCATGCAATCAAGCAGTCAATCCAATGCCCGAGAAGACTACTTCCGTGGCAGTGTCGACGACATAATTTTGTCGCCATTAATCTTGGTTGCAACAGATTTACAAGGCAAAAGTATCACAAATGGCAGTGGTATTCAGAGCCACCAGACTCGCCTCTCCATCCAAGATGACGGCATGACTATGACTGATGGGTTAGCGAATATCGCCGACTTGTATATGTCGATGAATCAACCTGATTTACCATTAGTCGACATCGTCAACCAAGTACAGTCCTCAGCATGCGTTGCAAACCGCACTATTGGCAATAACACCTGTCCAAAACTCGTAAGTGGATTTTCAGGGAATGCTATCACGTTTAATCAAGCAACTGATGGGATCCAGACAGGGTACCAGTTACAATCATCTGTGGGAATTTCACGAAGTCTGGCATTACGTTTCAAAATCAATCCCGATGCCACACCCGGGTTGTTAGTATCGCTCCAAGCACCACCAAGCAACGATTCACTGGCAATGCAAGTGATGTATGACAATAGACGTATCACGATTCGACTCAATGACAAGAGCACAACATTTCCTTGGCCTGAGGCAACTACCGAAATCAATGATACCAATTGGCATACATTGGTCGTCACCAGTGTGGCGACGAATAGCGACGAACAACTCAGTCTGTACATAGACGGTACATTGCTTACCAGCAAACTCGTGGCTGGTCATTGGAATGGAGCCGTACTCGGCCTCGGTGCATTAACTGGTGCAGTCACATCGCCATCTGGCAGCACCGATGTGGCATGGTCGGAAGCAGCCACCAACACCGTTATTGATGATGTTGCGGTATTTAACCGTGCATTGACCATTGCCAACATCAATGACTATTCGTTCAATTACAGTACGGTCTATCACGCCACATTTGACGACACAAATGTGGTGAATGGAGCGATTACCGTTGATGCATCACCATATCATCAACCGAGTCTCATTCGTAGTGGAGACGCATACCTCACCAGTGTGAGTGGCGCTGTTGGTACGGGAGCACTCATGTTTGATGGGAACGATGCAGTCATCCACCGTGACCTCAATACGCTGACATTTGCCCCACACGATCAGCCGTGGAGCCTATCAACCTGGGTTAAACCAGCCAACGCAGGGGGTAGTGCGACGATTGTCAACGGCACACTCAATAGCTATGGCTATGAACTATCATTGACCGCAGGTAAACCAAAATTCACTATGGCTGGGACAACGGTAACTGGTGTTAACCAGCTGAGCACAATTGATACAAGCCACATCGTAATTTCCTCCAATGGAACCACAGTCACCATGTATGTAAACGGCACCAGTGTCGCGAGTAGCGCAACCAGTGCCGGGAGTAATGCGTTTAACCGCACGCTTGCGGTTATTCCATTTGCCACCAAACAGCAATCAACGACAGCGAGTAGTGATAATGATGCAACCAAGGGCTATGATAATAATCTAACCACGTATGCCCTCACTACACCCGAAACAAATCCATATTGGGTAGCAAGTAACACCATTAGCACACCCATTGATAGTGTGACTATTTATAGCGAGCCGCCAACCGTAGGGGCATTTAGCCCACTCAAAACCTACACCCTGTTTGTGAGTGACACACTGCCTGATATGACCAAGGCAACAGACCGCGTTAGTCTCGTCAAAGCAGAAAGTAAATGGTCATACCATTCTGACGATGCCATTAACAATCGCATCATTATCCCACTCCCCAATGGCATAACGGGCAAATATGTCATCATTATTGCAGAGGGTGACAAGCAAACCCTCGCACTCAATGAAGTGCGTATTAATCAGGTACCAACTATTACTATCGGGGCAGGTTTTGTCGGTATGATTGACGATGTCCGAATATATCGCCGCGCCCTTGACAACCAAGATATGAGTCGTCTGAATGCGATGGCATGGAAGCCTAGTGTTTTAACCACTACCGACGGCTATACCACCTGGCAACGATTACCAATCAATGGTATAGAAGTCGACGCCAGTATTCAAAGCATGACATCAGACAAAAACGGCAATTCACAACTCAGCAGTGGCGAAACGTCACTCTGGAGCGGCAGTATCGACACAAGTGCCCCACGCGTCACCGCCAATAACACAAATGGCACCTATAGTGTCACAGCGAATGACCGCAATATTGATGACAACCAAATACTCACCCCCTGTGGCAACACATTACAAGTGAGTGTAGAACGCACTGCGTCACTGTGGTTTATGCAATACATAAGCACCTTTGTTAACAGTGCGCTGCGCATCCCCACCACACTAACCGGCACCTGTACCTTGCCCAGCAATCCAGAAGTAATCAGTACCAATAATGAGGTTATCAGCCCCACCACTGCATTGGTCTACGGTAGTCGCTACGCCTATGTCGGCGGTAACAATCGCATCAACACCGCTGATGTCAGTACAGGGCAACCCATGTTCTTGCGTGCCACGCCCGTCCAAGGCAATGTGACCCTCTTGAAGATGAATCACACCAAGCAAAAATTGTATGCGCTGAGCACCAATAACACCCAATCGTTTTTGACAATCTATGATGTGGCAACTAATCCACTTGCACCAGCACAAATTGGGATCTTGCTCCTCGAATTCGCCGACAAAGCGATCCTCGATATGGCGATAAACTCTGCCAACAATGGTAAGTTGTTTGTTCAATTACTCACCACAGGCATAAACCAATCAATCATAAGTATCGATGTTACGAATGCGAATTTGCCTATCAGAGCTACAGAAACGCTCCTGACACAGCAGACCTATGACATCGATGCCCGCTATGACTTAGTGGTATTAGCCCAAGGAGCTGCAGGTGTCAGTATTAATCAGATTGTAGCGAGTGATGGTAAACTGGATGCCCAAACTCAATTCAGCACCACAGCGTTTGTACACAAAATCAGTATGGACGACACCAATCTCTATGTGATTGAAGACGAAGAACCATACAAAAACGGTATTGCCCCAACCCCAACATCGGCAAATACCATCCGTACCATCCCCTTGATTGCCACAATCAGCAATAATCAAGCAGTTTTGGTGACTCCGTTAGCAGAACGCAATTTCTTTCGACATGAGACAGCCGGTGATGCCGATAATGTTGATTTTTACCATATCCAAGACGTGGTTGCTTATACCGCGCAAACAATCTTGCTTCTCAGTAGCGCCGTCACCAAACCGAATACCCATCGCATCTCGATTCTCGCTGTAGGTACAAGTGAAGCCTTGTTACGCAGCGACACTCTCGTTACTGCGGATATCATGCAACACGTTGCATCCAATGGGCAGTTCGTGACCGCACTGAGTAGCAGTCACACTGGTGCAACGACCAATTTGTTGGGGTATCAAATCAGCGATTCGCTATTGGGTACTACCGTCTGTGATCGACGCAATAACTGTACCACTGTCACTACTACCTCAAATACACAAATCGCTCTCGGCCAAACGCCACCAGCACAGTCCAGTGTGCGCTTTTTGAATCAAACAACTGCATTTACCAGTGCCAATCAATCAATTTATGTGAGTGGTGAGTCTGCTCAAGGAATTACACGACTCGATTTACGTGCCAATAATGTAGTGGTAGCATCCATTTCATTACCAGATGCGCCACAACGCTACGAAGCACAATTTAACGTCAGCCTCCCCAGCGGTAGCCATGAGTTAACAGCAACAATGACTGATAGCATCACCACCACCACGAGCGCAAGCTGGCAGACTGCGGTGGACTTGCAGTCACCCCAAATTGCCGTACTTGACATGACCGTCAGTAATCTACAAATTGTCAACAACATGATACAGCTCCGTATGGTGATTACCGATGACGTCGCACTTGACAATCTACAAATCATCAACAAACGCACCAATACCAACATGCCATTTACCACCAAACAACGTGGCAAAATCACTGATGTCAGTACAAGCTTTTACCGCGACACAACCACTACTCTGCAAGACTTACCACTACAGATTATTGCAACTGACGGTGCTCGCCGAGCAACAACTATTGATCGCACCATTCGGTTTGACATTTTACCGCCTGTTGTCAGTGATGGGGGAGTAAATGCCAAAATCAATAGCAGTATCGCCTCACTGAAAAGCGAACAACTCATAACCAATGCGACAAACATTGATTTGCATGCGGCGTGGAGCAAAATTACCGATGAATCGCTGATTACCCTCAGTCAACTCGAATACACCAAAAAAGATGTAACCGGCACCAATACCTACTCAACCACCATCCCCGTGACGGGGGTATCTATACCCGCAGGGCGTGTGCCAAGTATCGCCACCAGCGAAGCCAGCCGAATGAGCTTCGCTATCAGATTACGCGATGCCCTAAACAATGGTACTACCACCTCACTTTCTTCAGTCTATATTGACACTCCACTCACACCCGATTACACCCTGATGGAGTCAGGTGACCCCACCTATCGCGGGTTTATCAGCAACGGCTGTGCAATACTCGGTGAAGACCGCCGCCCAGCGGTTGGCATCCAACAGTTTGCCATGACGTGGGATGCCCAATCACTCCGACTCAACTGGCAAGGTGCCGACTGGGAATATGATGGAGATTTGTTTATCTACCTCGACACCACCGCTGGTGGCACCATCAAAACCTATCGCCCTACCAGTTACACCCAAACCATTACCGATAGCATTGCCTCGGGCGCAGCGTTCATCACACTACCAGTCAACACGGCCGCACGAAGTGCTAGTGTGGGTGGTACGAGTCTAGCTAATTATGTAAATTCATTCCAGACCAATCTCATTCGTAGCCAAAAAGGGATTCGCGCCAACACCATCCAAGGGTCAGACTATGTCATCTATGTACCAAACCGTAGCGTCGCCAAAATCTTGCGCTGGGATGAAACCAACGATGCGTGGATTGATGCCAACACAGCCCCAAACTATCAATATGTCAATGAATTAGGCATCAAACAAACAGACATCCGTGCCTTGTTCAATCAAATCGGCTATACCGTCGGCAATCCCATTGGCGTTGTCGCATTTGCCACTGCCTCCAACAAATTTATGCCATGGGCGACATTCCCTAGCACCAATCCGATTGGGGATCAACAGGCCGATAAAACCATCGCAATCACGCCGATGCTCAACGGCTACGGATGGGACAATTTGGCAGCCGGAGTTTGTCCCAACACCATCGTCCGCAACCCTGACACCACCCACGTGATTGCATCGCTCACCAGCAATCCCAGTGGTGCCACCAATCGTGCCATTGCCGACAACTTTACCAATACCGAGCCTGATGCAATCGCCCAAATCATCAATGACACTAGCGAGTTGTGTACAGCAAACCCCACCTACACGTGGTGTAACACCGTTGCACAGTATGCCAACACCAACAATACCGGTAGCGCATTACTAGATGGGCTAAGCAGTAGCCTGATAGCCAATCAGACACCGTTGGTAGGCAACGGGTCAGTCGTCACCTACACCTTTTCCATCCAAAACACGACCAACAAACCAACCCGCACGTTATACGGCATCGTACAAACCTATGGGGGCGTGTGGCTCACCGATGGCAACACCACTGGAGTCACCACAACCATCACTGGTGGGGGTAATTACGACTACCACAATATCAGCACGCCCGGGTTACGCGACTATTTGCTCATAAAAATCCCGGCTATCCCTGCCAATGGGAGTCAGCGCATCAATTTACGGGCATTGATTGATACGAACAAAGCCCAATCATCAACCGCTGATCGTATCAAAACAACCAATATCGCCAAAGTCGAAATCCGGCTCACCGATAGCGGCAGTACCAGCAATATCGACCAAGCCCGCACCGTAGAATGGCTCAATGCTGCCGTCAATATCGATGCCCAAGCCCCTAGTCAAATCGTGCCCGACAACCAATCAGTGGTACCGCGTGGCAAGATTACACTCACCGGACGTGTTACCGATGCATCATCTGTCAGTACCGTGTCAATCGAATACTACACCGACGCAAATCCAAATCGCCAGCAAATAAATTGTGGTAGAGCAGTTAATGGTCGCTGGGCTTGTCCCATCACCGTGGCACCCAACGTCAACAATCTCACTTACCGCTTCCGTGCCAGTGATGTATACAAACAACAAACGAACTGGACGGCGTGGTATGGGTCAACTATTGATAGTACGCCACCATCATTTAATATCAGTAGTGCCACACAAAACATGATTGATGCAGCGTATGTCGGTGGCGATAGCATCAATATTAACGGTACACTCCTTGATATTGGGAACACCGCCACCGCCAAGATTTGTGATGAGAGTCAAGCAGGCTGTGAAACAGCAAGCGCTTCAGATACCGCAATCACATTCGATTCCAATACATCAAGTTTCACCCAAACCAGTTCGCCTAATAGTGTCATTACCACAGGGCTCTGTAGCACGTCCGAAACCAGCACATACTCGGCATTCCCCGTGACAATCTCGAATGCAACGAGCACCCAACGCATCGACAATTTGACCATCGAAGTCAAACTCAACGCAGCGCAATCCGAAGATGTCAATTTGTGGCTCAAATCACCGTCGGGGACATTAGTACGCTTACTAACATCGGTACGGTCAACCACTGGAAGCATCCACCCACTATTTACTGATGATGCCATCCTCGCTACCACCAATTTGACAAGCACCACCAACCTCAATGGGAACGCCATACCCGTGCACCCCGATGGCAATCTGTCCGATTTGCGTGGTGAGGCAATCAATGGCGACTGGCGATTACTTGCCTGTGACAAAGATGACGATAACAATAGCGGTACGCTTATTGCGTGGACACTCAGTATCAACAGTATTAAGCTACCGTCGCAATTCTCGACACCATGGCAATTCACACTCCAAAACACAGCCAACCTCGATAGCGTCATGCGCATGGTGACACTGTGGGGCATCGATACCGCCAATAATACGAGCCCTTCAATCACCGCAAGTTTCAACATTGACACTGTCGCACCACGACTCAACATCACCCAACTCGGCGACACCATTTTGGCAGACACCCAAGCAACTCTATTCCAAGGGGGTGTCAGTGAAGGGGGTACGCTACCCAATCTCACCGCCAACATCTACGACGATACTTCTTTTGTCAAGGCGCTGAATGTTGAACTACAGTCAGTACAGTCACTAGAAGTGGCGCGCTGGAATTACTTGCTCAACCGCACCATCAGTAATTACACGTGGCAACTTCCGTTCGATGCCACTGCGCTACCCTCTGGTACATATAAAGTGCAATTCGTGGCCATCGACGCCGTCGGCAATCGCCGCACAAGTGACCCCTACGCGATTAACATCCCCGCAGTAGGGACACCCGCCGTGAGCAATATCACCCAACGTACAATGGATCAAAGTGATGCTATTGCCTTTGATTTTGATGTGGCAACAGGCAATGGACCAACCCAGGTGATCACCACTATCGACTTCGATAGTACAGTGACTGCCCCCATTACCGATACCACCCTCATGATGTGGAATAGTAATGGCATCACCGATACTGTGGCGCAAGGCCAAATCACCACTACGCTCCAATCGACATTGTTTAACCAACTCGACATGAATGATCACTTGGCAGCGGCTCTCAAAAGTAACGGCACCCTGACGACGTGGGCACTCAAACCAACCAACACAATTACCGTCACAGCTCCCATCTCGAACGTCGTGCAATTACCCAATATCGCCCAATTTGCCATGGGGGCAAGTAGCAATCAACACCTATTGACGTTATCCACCACAGGGGTGATTACCGACTACACCCAAAGTGGTGCGGTCAGTGTGCCGATTACCAATGCCGTCATGATTGCCGCAGGCACAAGCCATAATTTGGCCATCCTCAAGACGGGCAAACTAATGGCGTGGGGGGGCACAAATAGTAATGGCGAAACAACTATCCCGCTGAATGCCCGCATGGGTGTCAGCCAAATCGCTGCAGGCGATGGCTTCAGCCTAGCCCTGAAGTCCGATGGCAGAATCGTTGCCTGGGGCAAAAACAATTACGGCCAAACAACCATCCCCGTATCAGCAACCACCAGCATTACCCAAATCGCCGCTGGGGACAATCATGGGCTGGCATTACGCGTCGATGGGAGGGTGATTGCTTGGGGTGATAACAGTGCTGGGCAGACTACCGTACCGGTAACGCTGACCAATGCCATTGTGATCGCAATCGTAGCCAACGCCAATAGTAGTGCGGTCATCACTCAGGACGGGCAGGTATATGTCTGGGGAGCAACCCGCAGTGTGACTAACTGTTGCCTCGGCACCAGCACCATTGCCCTCAATGCCACGCAGATACTCACCAACCAAATGTCTGCCCTGCAAATCCGTACTCAAACAATTGCTGCAAACCGCAACGCTGTGCCAATTGCAACAAACTTTAGCAAACTCATCCTCGGTAGACGCTACCGCTACACCATCACGGTAAGTACCGCTGTCGGCAGCAATACCTATACCGGTACCTTTACTGCTCAGCAAAACTATAGTCAAATCTACCTGCCTTTGTTAACGAATACCTCTGGTGCCACTGCGGTAAACTCGACGAGTGGGAAATAGGAGGACCATCATGCAACGACAACACAGACAATTCATGTCCGCAATTTTGTTGGTGATGGTACTTTTGCTCAGTCACACCGCGAGTTGGGCTGCCAATCCGCCAGCAAATAACACGCAAAAAATCCAACCCAAAGCCGCGTGTGCCCCTTCCATCACCACAGTCGGGAATGTCAGAGTATATCAATTCACCATAACGACGACTTGTGACTGGACACCACCAAGCACCGTCAACAAAATTGACATGCTTCTCGTTGGTGGCGGTGGCGGTGGTGGTTGGG
>DBCF01000281.1 GCA_002292925.1 Roseiflexaceae bacterium UBA965
AATGATGAAAACACTGCTTCGTTATTTCGCCATTGTCGCCGTCCTGATTGCATTGATGGGTGTAACGCACCTCGGGATGCGCGCCTTCGGCGCTGGTAACGCCGGCCAAGCCCCCACCGCCAATGCCGAATTCGCACCACGTCCCGATGGTCGCGGTGGTCATGGTGGTCGCGGTGGTCACGGTGGTCACGGGGGCGGTGGCCACATGCTAGGGTCGCTTTTGATTGTAGGGGTCGTCGGTACCGCCGTCGCCCAAGTCGCCCAACGTACCCGCCGCCCACGCCGAGCGCTTATCACCGCCTAATTGTGGGCGTCGCTTACCCCCGTGCATTATTAATGCATGAGGGTTTTGTTGTTATACGTGTATTACCGGTTGTTATTTTTGATTAATCAGACAGCCACAGATATTTAGATGCCTATTAACAACGAGAGCCTCACGATTTGATGATTTGATAACACAGACTGGGCATACTGAAAAGTGTCATAAATGGAGGTATGCATGAATCGTCGTCAAATCCCGTTGCTCCGTGAATCACTCACATTGGTTGGGTTTGTCATACTCAACATCACCTTAATCTGTGTCTTTACCTTTTATCCCCTCATCCAAGGCATTCAGCTCAGCCTGTATCAGTGGGATTTTATTAGTCCGTTCAAAACATTTGTGGGCGCCCGCAATTATGTGCGTATGTTCAACGACCGCACGTTCTGGCAAATCATGCGCAATACGTTCGTTTTTACCTTTAGCACGGTATCGTTGACCGTACTATGCGCCTTCGGGTTGGCGTTGTTGTTGTCGTTGCCCCTGCGTGGTCGTGAATGGACCCGCGGGGTGGTTTTTTTGCCCACATTGTTGTCAGGGGCGGCCATCGCCTTGGTGTTTAATTACATCCTCGATGATCGCTACGGCATGCTCACCCAGTTTTTGCGTATCTTTGACATCAAAAGCCCCTCGTTTTATACCGACCCGTTTTGGGCCATGGTCGGGATTGTCGTCACCATGGTCTGGAAGCAGGCTGGCTATGGCGCCGTGATTTTGATTGCCGGACTGCAAGGCATCGACCATACCTTGTATGAAGCTGCCGCCATCGATGGTGCCGGCCGGCGAGCGCGCTTGTGGTATATCACCATCCCCAGCCTAGCACCGATGTTGTTGTTTGTGGTGGTGACAGGGATTTTGGGGGCCTTCCAATCGTTTGACATCATCAAAGTCATGACCAATGGTGGCCCCATCAACGCCACCAATGTGCTGGTCTATAACCTGTATGAACGAGGCTTTGTCAACTTCGAAGCGGGTCCGGCCGGGGTATTAACCGTGGTTATTTTTGTCATCATGCTCGTACTCACCATTTTGCAATTACAAGTAGGAGCACGTAACAATGCCGTCTAATACCCGTCCCCGCATTTCACTGCCCCTAATGTTGGCCTATAGCGCCATGGCCATCGTGGTCATCTTGATCGGGTTACCGTTGATTTGGATGCTATTTGCGTCGTTCAAGCAAACCGATGAGATTTATCGCATGCCAGGGACGTTTTTCCCTGAACAACCCACCTTGATGAATTATCCGGCCGCCTGGAATGCCGTACCGTTCGGGCGCTACTTTGCCAATAGTGTGATTACCACGGTTGCGGCCACTGCTTCAAAAATGATTCTGGCGCTGTTTTGTGCCTATGCGCTGGTGTTTACCAAGGCGCCCAAGTGGCTCAAAGATGGGGCGTTTTTGTTGATTGTGGCGGCCTTGATGGTGCCTAGTCAAGTAGTGATTGTCCCCAATTATGTCACCATGTCGATGCTACAGTGGGCCGATAGCTACCAAGGAATTATTTTGCCCAATGCCGCCACCGCCTTCGGGACGTTTTTACTCCGGCAATATTGTCTGGGACTGCCCTACGAGGTGGTCGAAGCGGCCGAAATCGACGGGGCCAGTCACTGGCAACGCTTGTGGCTGGTGATTATGCCGATGGCGCAACCGGCGTTGGTGACAGTGGGGTTGTTTGCAGTGGTATCAGAGTGGAACGACTTTCTCTGGCCGCTGATCATCACCAACACCAACGAAATGCGCACCTTACCGATTGGGCTCTACCGCTTGTACCAGACCGAGGGATTGCAAAACTGGGGCATCATCATGGCCGGCACGGTCTTTGTGGTGGCGCCGATTGTGTTGTTGTTTGTGCGATCGCAGAAATTCATCATCGAAGGCATCGCCGCTGGAGCGGTGCGTGGCTAAATCTGGTGACATCGACCGGTGCCGGTCGTGCACATATTTTTAATTGGTTTCACCAAAGGAGCAGACACACCATGGACGCCAAGTTGAACCGACGTCAATTCCTGCGAGCAATGGCGATCGTAGGCGGAAGCACCCTCATCGCGGCCTGTGGCGCACAAGCCACCAGCCAACCGACGGCAGAGCCTACCGCAGCAGAAGCCCCCGCAGCCACAGAAGCGCCGGCCGCTACCGTTGCACCAACCGTCGTCATGGAACCCGCCCAAACCTCCGTCATCGATGTAACCTACTGGGGTTCATTTAGCGGTGGTCTCGGCGAAGCCGAAAAAGCCATGGTTGATAGCTTCAATGCTTCACAAAGCAACGTCAAGGTGAACTATCAATTCCAAGGCAACTACGAAGAAACCGCCCAAAAGTTGACCGCCGCCATCCAAGCCAAACAAACGCCTGAAATCAGCTTGTTGTCAGACGTGTGGTGGTTCAAATTCTACGTCGCCGGTGCCTTGCAACCCGTCAAAGATTTGATGGCTGCTGCCAAAATCGACACCACCGACTACGTCGATTCGTTGATCAACGAAGGTACCCGCAAGGGCGACATCCACTGGACGCCATTTGCCCGGAGCACCCCGTTGTTCTACTACAACAAAGACATGTTTGCCGCCGCCGGCTTGCCCGACCGTGGCCCTGCAACCTGGGCTGAATTGGCCGAATGGGCGCCCAAATTGATGCAATTGCCCATCATGCCCCAACCAACCCCAGATGCCGCTGCCACCACCCCCGTCCCCACCGTGTCACCTGACGCCAAGGTTATGGCATTTGCCCACCCCAACAGCGCCAGCTATGTGGCCTGGTTGTTCCAAGGCGTGATTTGGCAACACAGCGGTCGTTACAGCGACCCTGACTTCTCCATCCGCATCCAAGAAGAAAACGGCGTGCGGGCTGGGAAGTTCTACCAAGACAGCGTCCTCAAGGACAAGTGGGCCTACAACGCCAAAGATATCGGCGCTGACTTCCTCAACGGCTTGACGGCCACCACCATGGCCAGCACCGGCGGTTTGAAGGGCTTCGAAAAGAACGCCAAGTTCAAGGTCGGTACCGCCTTCTTGCCAGAAGTCGATCAATTCGGTTGCCCCACCGGTGGTGCCGGTTTGTCGATTATGGCCGGTTTGCCCGCCGAAAAGCAACAAGCTGCCATGCAGTTCATTGCTTATGCCACCAGCCCCGAAGGCACCACCACCTGGTCACAAGCCACCGGCTACATGCCCGTGCGCAAATCGGCCGTGGAATCAGACGTGATGAAGCAGTACTTCGCAGACAGCCCCAATGCCAAGACTGCCGTCGATCAGTTGGCCAAAACCCAACCCCAAGACGCAGCCCGTGTCTTTATCCCCGGCGGCGACCAAATCATCGGTAAGGGTCTCGAACGCATCATGATTGGTGCCGAAGACGTTGCCACCGTATGGGCCGATGTCAAGTTGACCCTCGAAGAAACCGGCGCCCCCATCAAGGATGCCATGCAGGCCATTGAAGGATAAATACCTTCGCTCTGCACCTACCCCCGTGCCAACACTGCGTTGGGACGGGGGTTTTTGTTGCCCTGCCCTCACTCAGCAGTTTTTTGTTAAGATAAAGGGTAGACAAAAACAGTTATGAGGTTGCAACAGACCAATGGATTTAACCAGCTTATCGCCCCTCGATGGGCGTTACCGCAACGATGTCAGTGAACTGGCCGGATTTTTTTCGGAAGCGGCGCTGATGCGCTACCGCTTGCGCGTCGAAGTCGAATACCTCATCATGTTGACCAAGGCCCGGAGCGTCCCCACCGTCGCCCCCCTCGATCCCGCCCAAATCAGTCAACTACGGGCGCTCTATCGCGAGTTTGGCCCCCCCCAAGCCGAACAAATCGCTGCTATCGATGCCCGCGTCAACCATGACGTCAAAGCCATCGAATATTGGATGCGCGACCAGCTCGACCGCATCGGCATCGGCCATCTCAAAGAAATGGTGCACTTTGGGCTGACCAGCGAAGACGTCAACAATTTGGCGTACTCGTTGATGATGCGCGAAGCCCGCGACCTCGTCATCAGCCCTGCCATCGGCGACGTGATGAATCACCTGCACCGTATGGCCCTCGAAGAAGCCCACACCGTGATGCCGGCTCGTACACACGGCCAAATCGCCACACCAACGACATTTGGCAAAGAAATGGCGGTCTTTTTGGCGCGTCTCAAACGGAGTCGTGACACACTCAACGGTATCGCGCTGACCGGCAAGCTCAACGGAGCGACAGGGACCTTGGCGGCACATCAGGTGGCATTCCCCGATGTCGATTGGGCGCTTTTTTCCAAAGCGTTTGTGCGCTTGCTCGACCTCGAACCGGTGTTGCTCACCACCCAAGTCGAACCCCAAGACAGCATGGCCGAGGTGCTCGATGCCATGCGCCGAATTTGTACGATTTTGACCGACCTCAACCAAGATTTGTGGCGCTATGTGTCAGACGGCTACCTCGTGCAACGCCCCAAGGCCGGCGAAGTGGGTTCGTCGACGATGCCCCACAAAGTCAACCCAATCGACTTCGAAAACTCCGAGGGCAATTTGGGTATGGCCATCGCCTTGTTTGAGTTTTTTAGTCGTAAATTACCGATTTCGCGCTTGCAACGCGACCTAACCGGCAGCACCGT
>DBCF01000038.1 GCA_002292925.1 Roseiflexaceae bacterium UBA965
ATGGGAAGCCGCAGCGGGCTGCGGCTCTACTCTGCTACACTACACATAATAAATTACCGTGAGTGACGTTTTGTATGACACACCTCAATCAATCCCAACAAACGGCGGTGACGCATGGCGATGGTCATGCCTTGGTACTGGCCGGCGCTGGTACGGGCAAAACTACCACGCTCCTCGCCCGCGCCCAAGAATTGTTGCGCCGGGGTGTACGCCCTGACGAATTAATCCTCGTGACCTTTACCCGCCGGGCTACTCGCGAAATCCGCGAACGGCTGACTCACGATCTCGGTGATCCGTCGAGCCAAATCCGGGTGGGCACCTTCCACCGTATCTGCCTCGATTTGATGCGCCTCGAGCCCGATGCCTTTGACATGCGCGCCTTTACGGTCATCGACGAAGACGACCGCGAGCAATTGATGCGCCTGGCCCGGGGCGCGGTGCTCCCCAATGACCAAAGTGACAAATCAAATTTGTTGCCCAAAGCCAGCCAGCTGGTGCAGTGGTATTCGTATGCCCGCAACGCCAACATCCCGATTAGTGTCTATCTGCAAACCCAAAAATTATTTGAAGATGCCCAACTCGCCTTGGTGCTCTCGGTCTATACCGAATACGACCAGCGCAAGGCCAATGCCCGTTACCTCGATTACGACGATATTTTGTGGCGCTGTGCCGCAATTTTGACCCAACGCAAAGATATTCGTGACCGGATTGTGTCACGCTTTCGCCACGTACTGGTCGACGAAATCCAAGACACCAGCAAATTGCAGTGGCTGTTGCTCCACGCCTTACGCCAAAAAGCCCAGTTGTTTTGTGTGGGCGACGATGCCCAGAGCATTTATGCCTTTCGCGGGGCTGATTTCGCCACCGTGCACCATTTTGATCAACTGGTCAAAGGGGGCACCGTTTATCGCCTGATCGACAACTATCGCTCAACCCAAGAAATCCTCGATATCAGCAACTGGTTGCTGGCCCAATCCCCCTTGCCCTACAACAAAAAACTGGCCGCCGTGCGGGGCATGGGCCCCACACCACTCCTCGTGGAATGCGACGATGATTTGGGCCAAGGGCAATGGGTGGCAGGCGACATTCAACGCCGACAATCTACCGGTGTGTCGTGGCAGAGCATGACGGTGCTGGTGCGCACCGCCTATGCGGCCCGAGCCATCGAGGCAGCCTTAATCGAAAAAACGATTCCCTACGTGTTTATGGGTGGTACGAGCCTGCTCAAAGCAGCCCATGTCCGCGATTTGTTGGCGTTGTTGCGGGTAGTCATCAATCAGCGTGACGAAGTGGCCTGGATGCGCTATCTGACCCTTTTTAAAGGGATTGGCGATCGCACTGCTGAGCGGTGGATTCAACAAATCGCGGCCTGTAGCGATTTGTCGCAGGTCACCACGTTTTTGTATCGTGCCAAACCCGAACCCCAAGGCCCCGCCATGCCCGTGATGCATGTGCTGTCAGGCGAACAAACGCCGGTGGCGGTGGTGCAGGCGGCGCTCGACGCCATGACACCCCTGCTCGCTGGCAAATACCAATTTGAACAATGGGAACAGCGGGTGCGTGACTTGGAATTGCTGGTGCGGGTAGCAGCGCGCTTCCGTAGCCTCGACGCCTTTGTCGAAGAATTTGTGCTCGACCCCTTGCACGCCAGCCAGTTCAATCCCCCCGACGACGCCGTGGTGATTTCGACCGTGCATGCCGCCAAAGGTACCGAATGCGACGTGGTTTATTTGGCGCGGGCCGACATCGGCCAATACCCCCACAGTATGGCCAAAGACGAGGCCGAGGTCGAAGAAGAGCGCCGCGTGTTGTATGTGGCCTTGACTCGTGCCAAAGACGAACTCATCATCGTGCGCTCGCCCGAGCTTATCGGGACGTGGGGCGTGCATTACACCTTCCTCGACACCTTGCCGGCCGGCTTGACCAACCGCGTGGCTGCTGGCAATCGTCGCCGCGAGGCTTGGCGCGATCTGCTCATGTCAGGGGGCGTGATTCCCGACATCGAGGAGTGAGCGAAAGGTATACTCGTGGTACTCGGCCACTTTGCGAAACCCGAGATTGGTATAGAGGGCTTGGGCCGCGGCGTTATGAGCACTGACATTGAGACCAATATGCCGGATGCCGGCGGCCTGTAATTGCCCTAGCAAATGGGAACAGACGCTCCGACCGTAGCCTTGGCCCCGCAGGCTGGGCAGGGTCGTGACATTGCCGAGGGCGGCCACCCCTTCGCTAGTCGAGACGACGTGGATGCCGGCGGTGGCCACAATCCCTTCGCCCTCACGAATCCCCGCATAAAACCCGGTCTGGAGCATGCGCGGGTCAAACCAGTTACCTGGGTAGGCTGCGGCATACAAGCGTTCAAGGGCGGGGATATCGGCTGGGCTGAGCAAGGTGGCGCGCTGGTCGGCGGCATCTATGGCCGCGTGACCGTCGCTCAGTCCCATTTTGAAATAATGGCCATGGTGCTGTGCCTGATAGTGGGTTGCCAAGGCTGCCACGGCATGGGCATCGACATGGGCATAAAACGTGCGGGGCAAGACGACAGCCAGTGCCTGCAGGAATGCGGCGTGGTCGTCGCGAGTAGGATTGGCGTGGCTCAACAGTACCGGTAAATCGCCCGGCATATACACGAGTGCGAGCTGGGTGATTTGGCCAGCCTCGAGCCAGCCATACCAGACGGTATGCGGCCAAAAAAACGCATCGAGATCGCCGATTTCGTAGATATACAACAGTGGGTTGTGCATGGCATAGGCCCGGATGGTGGCTTTGTCGTGCAGGGCAATAAGTTGCGGCATCGATTCCTCCCTATGAACGATGCCCTATTGTAGCAGGACACGCAGACCTGATTGCGGTATGCTTAGTAGGACAATCACCACCAAGGAACCCGTACATGCTGACCCTTTATCTGATTTCGACCATACTGTTGATTCTCGCCCCTGGCCCCAATATGGTGATGATGATTGCCTTGGCGAGTAGCCAAGGGGCGCGGGCTGGCCGTATCGCGGCATTGGGCTTGATGAGTGGTGTGTTGGTGCATACGGTGGTGGCCACCACGGGCGGGTCGTTGCTATTTGCCCAGTGGCCCAGTGGCGTGTATGCCATTCGCCTGCTCGGTAGCCTCTATCTCATCTACATCGGTGGCCGGATGGTTTGGGCGCAGCTGTGGGGCCAGTCGCGGGCGGTGGTGGGGGTGGAGGTGACACGTACGCCGTATATGCAGGGATTGATTTCGAGCATCACCAATACCAAAACGCTGGTGTTATTCGTCAGTTTTTTACCACAATTTATGGACATACAAAAAAGCCTTGCCGGCCAATTCATCGTGCTCGGTGCGATTTATGCCGGCTTGACACTGGGGATTTATGGGTTGATTGGGAGTTTGGCCGGCTGGGCCGGTGCGGTGTTGCAACAGCCACAGGTGCAACGAGGCTTGCGCATCGTGGCAGGGTGTGTCATCGCCGGGCTGGGGGTGTGGGGGGTGTGGTAGAGGGGGGAGTTGGTGAAAATAACAAG